>JBJXFN010000027.1:0-36037 GCA_046155535.1 Burkholderiales bacterium | reverse complement strand
CGCAAGACGGGCTACGCGCTGGACAACGAAGAAGCGGAAAAAGGGGTTTCTTGTATCGGCGCCGGAATCTATGACGACGAGGGCAGTCTGGCTGCAGGTCTTTCCGTATCGGCCCCATCCAACCGGCTCGACAAGGCCTGGGGCCCGCGAATCAAGCAAGTTGCCGAGGAAATTTCCCGCGCCATTGGTTTTCGCACCGGCGCCAAGGCAGCCTGACACCGACTTGGTGATACAGGTGCCCCGAGGATTTCTGGGGAGTACCGGACCTAACCGGCGATCCTGAGAATATCTCTTTCAATCCAGCGCTTGATCCGATTGGCATCGCCAATCCGCGCCAGTTTTCCCCACGAATCCAGCAGCACGATGATGACCGGCTTGTCGGCAATCATGGCCTGCATGACGAGGCAACGACCCGCCTCGCTGATATATCCGGTCTTCGAAAGACCAATTTCCCAGCTCGCGCTCTTGATCAGTCTGTTGGAATTTCCATAGGACAGGACATGCCTGCGCCGTTTTCCTTCTGACTCGATCCGAAAGGAATCGGAAGTGGTGTATTCCCGAATGAGGGGATAGTGGTGCGCGGCCTCCACCAGTTTTACAAGATCGTCCGCGGTGGATACGTTATACGGCGACAACCCGGTGGAATCGGAAAAGCGACTGTTCGCCATGCCAAGTTCCGCGGCACGGCGATTCATTTCCGCCACAAATGCCGCAGCGCCACCCGGATAATTTCTTGCCAGCGCGGCTGCCGCCCGATTCTCGGAGGCCATCAGCGCCAACTTCATCATTTCCGCCCGCATCAGGGTCGTTCCGACCTTCAACTTGGAGCGCGAGCCCTTCTTGCGGTCCACGTCTTCGTTGTCGATGGTGATGGACTCCAGCAATGGCAACCCGGAATCCAGTACCACCATCGCGGTCATCAACTTGGTGATCGAGGCAATCGGCATCACCTGATCGGTGTTCTTGGCGAGCAGGGGAATGCCTGAATTCTGGTCCATGACCAGAACCGCGCCGGACCGGAGGCTGAGATTGGCCTTTTTCACGGAAACACCGGACCGTTGGGCGGCCGCACGACGCATTTCGTCAGCCGCCTGTACGCCGGAGCTGCCGATTGCCGTCACCAGCAGCATCACCAATGAGAATATTGCTGATTTTCTGATCAACATATTGTTTTTGAATATTTTATTGAGTAAGGCTAGCTTGAAATCTCTGGTATCGAATCCACAACCTCGAACTCTCGGAAATAATTGGCGTTTCCGAACATAACATATCAAAAATCAATCATTAAGCAAATAGTACCAAGATTCTATTTCAAGTTTGACCCCTGATACATTCATTTATTGGGGAAAACTTGGATTCCACCTGCCGACTTACCCTACGCAAGAATCATGCTCCCTGCGCAGCGAACTCGGCAGCCTGTACCCGTTCCTTCTCCTGCTGGAGCGCCCACATGTGGGCATAGGTCCCCGTGCGCTCCAACAACTGCCGATGACGGCCGCGCTCCACGATTTTCCCGGAATCCATGACCAGAATCTCGTCCGCGTCGATCACGGTGGACAACCTGTGGGCGATGATCAGCGTGGTTCGGGAGACCGAAATTCGCGCCAATTCGGACTGAATCGCCTTTTCCGACTTCGAGTCGAGTGCCGACGTGGCTTCGTCGAAAATCAGGATGCGTGGATTCTTGAGCAGGGCCCGCGCGATCGCCACACGCTGCTTTTCCCCGCCAGACAATTTCAGGCCGCGTTCCCCGACGGAAGTGTCATACCCGTCGGGCAGGGACTCGATGAAATCGTGTATGTGTGCGGAGCGTGCCGCCTCGATGACTTCCTCCCGCGGCGCATTCGTATTTCCATAGGCGATATTGTAGAAAATGCTGTCATTGAACAGCACCGTATCCTGCGGAACGATACCGATTGCCGCCCGCAGACTTTTCTGGGTGAAATCGCGCAAGTCCACGCCATCGATGCAAATCCGGCCGGCATTGACGTCATAGAAACGAAACAGAAGTCTTGCCAGGGTGGACTTGCCGGAACCGCTGGCTCCCACGACGGCGACTGTTTTGCCCGGCGGTATCTCGAAACAGACCTGGTGCAGAATCTGACGGCGGGATTCGTAGCTGAAATCGACGTTTTGGAATGCGATCCCCGGCCTCGCAGCAGAGAGCTCTCGCGCGCCGGCGCGATCCTCGATTTCCCGGTTTTCGGCGAGCAGACGGAACATCCTGTCCATGTCGACGAGCGCCTGCTTGATCTCGCGGTACACCATGCCCATGAAATTCAGCGGTATATAAAGCTGAATCAGCAGGCCGTTGACCAGCACCAGATCGCCCAAGGTCAGTTCCCCGGCAGCCACGCCTTGCGCGGCCAGGATCATCAACAGGGTGACGGCCACTGCAATCACCATGCTTTGCCCGATATTGAGAACTCCCAGGGAGGCTTCATTTTTGACTTCGGCGGATTCAAATTTGCGCAGATTCTCGTCGTAGCGACCGGCCTCGAAATCCTCGTTGTTGAAATACTTCACGGTCTCGTAGTTCAGCAGACTGTCGATCGCGCGGGTATTGGCTTTGGAGTCCAGTTCGTTGGCCTTGCGGCGGATGTCCATCCGCCACTCGGTAATCGTCACCGTAAAAACCAGATAGACGATTACGGCCACCAACGTGATCGCCGCAAACCGCCAGTCGAATTTTGCGGTGAGCACAAATGCCACCAAGCTGAATTCGAGGATCACCGGAATAATCGAAAACAGCATGTAGGTGATCAGCGTCGAAATGCCGCGGGTGCCGCGTTCGATATCGCGTGACACGCCGCCGGTCTGGCGTTCCAGGTGAAAACGCAAGCTCAGACTGTGTAAGTGGCGGAACACCTGGAGCGCAATCCGGCGTATTGCCCGCTTTGCCACCGGAACAAACACAATGTCCCGCAATTCGGCGAACAAGGTGGTGGACAATCGAAGCAAACCGTACATCACCAGCAGCGCCAGCGGCAGCGCAACCATCGCCTGGCCCGGATTCAGCGCATCGACCACTTCTTTCATGACCAGCGGCACGCCAACATTTGCGAGCTTGGCGCCAACGAGAAGGGTCAGGGCGAGCGCAACCCTGGCTTTGAATTCCCAGAGATAGGGAAGAAGGGTGCGCAGAGTGCGCCAGTCATTGCGCCGCCAGGCAATGGCGTGGGTGTTCATCAAGGGGTGGAAGGCAAGGACATATGCGAAGCGTTTCGATCTGAAATTCTAGTACAGCCCCGGACAATACGCCCGAAGTGTCTGTCGATGTTGCCGTCTATCAGGCGCGATTAGGGTATATTTGACCCGGGGATTCTCTTCCCTGTCACGTCTTGTTGCCTCCAGATTAAGGAGTTGTTCACAATATGAAAGCACTGCGCTGGTTTGTCGGCTCGCTCATCCTGGCGGCCCTGTTGTTTACGGTCTACTCGTGGATCGTCCTGCACTGGAACTATTCAGAAGGCGAACGCGCGGGATATGTGCAAAAGCTCTCGAAAAAAGGCTGGGTATGCAAAACCTGGGAAGGTGAACTCGCCCTGGTCACGATGCCAGGAACGGTCGGAGAGAAATTCTTCTTCACGGTCCGCAGTGACGCAGTCGCCGATCAGATCAATCATTCCATCGGCAGGCGGGTGGCGCTCGCCTATGACGAACACGTGGGCATTCCAACCAGTTGTTTTGGCGACACCCGATACTTCGTCAGCGCGGTAAAAATCATCGAAGATCCGGCCCCTCTCGCCCCCGTCCCTTCGCCAAAATCAACGGAAAAACCCGCTCCAAACGAACCGCCCTCGACACCCGCAGGCAAACCATAGCGTGGATCCAGGGCCGCAGCCATGATCGCGGCCCTGCGCCTACCGGCCCTGTCTCATGGCGCCGCCCGCGCCCCTTCCACCACGACGCGAAATTGGCGCAGCTCCGAGGCATCCTGCATTGGCACGCGCCCCACGGCGGTTGTCGCGGATTTACCCGCGGCAAGTTCCTGTGTGAAATTCACCGGGTTGCTCCGACTGACGACCTGTCCGGATGCGTCGAGTTTGACGACACGAACTGTCACCCCCTGCACGATGACCGGGGTCGGATTGCGCACCACGGCATACAACACGCCGTCCGCACCAAGTTGCGGTCCCGCCTGCAGGTAACGCGCCGGATTGCGGGGCAAATCCAGACGCAAGTAACGCTCCCCGGCAAGTTTGCCGATTTCGGATTCCGATGCAGCCGCCACCTCGAAGTTCTGGAGTGCGGACTGCCAATCGCCCTGCTCCTCCGCAATCAGGCCCAGAAAATAGTGACCGGGCGCGGTGGGTAGCAAGGCATTGCCGCGCGACAGGAAAGGCACGGCTTCCCGCTTGCGCCCCGCATTGAACAGCGCCACGCCGCTTTGCACGTGGGGCTTGAAATAATCCGGTTGCAGGCGGATCGCCTGATCGTAGTGCCCCAGGGCCGCATCCGGACGTTTCTGGGTCAACGCCACATCACCCAGCAATTCGTGGAAGCGGGCCTCCCTGGGCTCGATCACAAGTGCCTGTTGGGCCAACGCGGCCGCCCTGACAGCATCGCCGGTGGACAATGCACGCTTGCCTTCTTCATAAACTTGATACGCCGGACGCGCTGCCCGCAGCCTGGCCGTTTTCTGGAGATAGATTTCGCGATTCCAAAGTCCACCCTCACCCAATTCGGCGGCCGTTCTTTCATTGGCCGTGACCCGCGAATCGGAGGGCGGGTGACTGGCAAACAACCCCTGAAGCCAGTCCGTCCTTTGTCCCTGGCTCAGCCTGACAAACGTCTTCTGCAATTCAATCGCGGCCCGGGGGTCATATCCGGCCCGCTTCATGTATCGCATGCCGAACAGATCCGACTCCAGTTCCGCATCGCGGCCGTAACGGGTCGAGGCAAGTTGCGCCCCGATCTGTGCCCCGCCCACCAGAAGTTTCCCGTAGTCACTGTCCGCCGAACTGATACCCACGGCGGCAACCGCGCCTTGCAGCAGGAGGTTTCGCTCCATGCTTTTTGCGCCGTGTCGCGCCGCGGCATGCACGATTTCATGGCCGAGAACCGCGGCCAGCTCGGCTTCACTGCTCAGTTCGTAAAGCAGGCCACGATTGAATGCAATCTTTCCGCCCGGCATGGCCCAGGCATTCGGCACCGAATCGTTAAGCACGACAAATTCGTACGGCAATTGACGATCCGACACCGCGGCCAGCTTGTTGCCCACCTCCCGGACATAGGCGGTCAATTCCGGTTCGAGGATGTAGTCGCCGCCCTGGGACTGGCGCGCCGGCGCGTAGTTCTGCTCACCCAAGGCAATTTCCTGGGACTGCGACACCAGGTGCAGCTCTTTTTTCCCGGTAACCGGGTTGGTTGCGCAGGCACCCAGCAACGACACCAACACCAGAGACCGAATGCACCGGCCAACCAACTTTCTCATCGTTCTTCTCCTCTCTGGTTTCCGATTCAGCTTTCCGGTTCATTCTTCGAAATCATTTCCTGTCGAATCGACCCTGCTGCCGCCTCCCGGCGCCATGGGTGCCGGAAGGGAGTACTCGTTCTACGGTTACTGGAAGTCCGATGCTCGGCCGTAGCTGCTGATACCGGCGAGCAAGCGCACCACTGCGTATGCCATCGAAGCAATCAGGCGGTGCAACCTGCCCATTCGAATCCAGCGTTCGCGGGTCACGGATTCGGCCCCGGTCCTGATGGCCTCGAAGAGGCTTGCACGCAATTCCGTCGCAAAGGTTTCATCTTCCACCAGGACATTGGCCTCGCGGGCCAGCAACAGGCTCACCGGATCGATGTTGGAAGAGCCCACGGTGGACCACTGCCCATCCATGACGGCAACCTTGGCATGCAGAAACCCCCGATGGTATTCAAATATTTCCACACCGGCACCGATCAACTCCTCATAGAGTGCCCGCGTCGCATAGTGCACCAGAAAATATTCGACGCGACCCTGCAGAAGCAAAACCACCCTGACTCCCCGTCGGCACGCAGCGCAAAGCGCCGCGCGGAACCCTGCGCCGGGTAGAAAATAGGCATTGGCGATGACAATTTCCGTGCGTGCCGACTCGATGCTGGCCAGATAGGCCTGTTCGATATCCCGCCTATGGCGAAAATTGTCGCGCACGAGAAATGCCGCGTTTTGTGATCCGGCGACACGCCTGCGCGTCATCGGGACGAGCAACGGCAGCCAGCGCCGGCGCAACTGCGCCCAGGTGGTGTGCCGCCACGTATAACGCACTGCGAGGTGCATGTCCGCCAGCAACGGCCCCTCCACTCGTACGGCGTAGTCGAATCGCGGCGCGACGAAATCGGGGCTGTCGACATCGTCGAGAATATTGATCCCGCCGCAGAAACCGACCCGCCCATCAATCACCGCGAGCTTTCGATGCAGCCGGCGCAGCCGGGTGCGACGAAGTGGAAACCAGGAAATTTCCGGCCGGAACACCAACATCTGCACGCCGGCCTCACGCATTTGCCGCCGCCAGGTTTCGGGAATCTCACGCGTGCCGAATCCGTCCACGAGCAGGTGAACGCGCACGCCTCTTGCAGCAGCACGAATCAGTGCCCGGGCAATTTTCTCGCCGGTCACGTCGAATTCGAAAATATAGACTTCGAGAAAAATCTCCCGCCTGGACGCGTCGATTTCTCTCTCCAGGGCCGGAAAATACTGGCCCCCTCCCTCCAGCAACTCGATTCGATTGCCGGTGCGCAGTCTCATGCCTGCCGGGTCAACAAGGCGGACAGTGCGACATGGTCGGAAATCCTTGACCAGGTAGGGCCACTGTGTGCGTGTGCGATGCGGACGGTAAACCCGCGCACATAGATCCGATCCAGCCTGAGAAAAGGCCACAGGGCCGGATAACTGCGGGCAGGTCGGCCGATGGTGGACTCGAACACTTCCGCCACATCCAGCGCCGGACTCGCACGCAGCCGCCAGTCATTAAAATCACCGGCCACGATCAGCGGGGCCGACGACGGCACCTCGTTTTCGATGCGATGTTTGAGCATCGCGATCTGCCGCTTGCGCCAGCGCCCCAGCAGCCCGAGATGGACATTGATGCAATGAAGTCTCTGTGCCCAGCCGGGAATTTCAATTTCACAATGCAGCATTCCGCGAGATTCTGTCCTGTGCATGGACATGTCCAGATTGTCCGCCGCGACAATTGGAAATTTGCTCAGCACGGCATTGCCATGATGACCATCGTCGTAAACAGAGTTCCTGCCATAGGCGAATTCGCTCCACAACGTGTCGGCGAGAAACTCATGCTGGGGCACTCCCGGCCAATCCGGATGGCGCGAGGCATGTTTTTCGTGCAACCCCTGCACTTCCTGCAGAAACACCAGATCGGCGCCTATCATGCGCAGGCGCTCGCGCAAGTTGTGCACCGACATGCGTCGCTTGAATTGCGAAAAACCCTTGTGGATGTTGTAAGTGACAACGTGCAAGCTTTCCATCGGACGGCAACCGGATTATTGTGGGCGACCAGGTGATGGCGGCCCGAATTTCAGAATTTCCTCGATCATTGCGAGGAAACGTTTGCGCAGGACATTGCGCACCAGAAAGGTACCGATCAGCGGCGGCACGTTGAAGTCTGGCGTAAATTTCCCGACGTAACGCAGGCGCAGCAAGGTGCCATGGTTTTCCAGAAAATACGTGCCCTGCAAGGTTTTGAAATTTCCCGATAAGGCATGCGATTCAATCCTGTCCGGCGGATACTCTTCGATCGCCAGCCGCACCTGCATCGGGAACCGGAAGAACAGCAGGGTGGCTTCGCCGTTCTGTTCCACAACCACGGTGTTGCCCTCGCGCGAGATGACCCGGCTGGAAGTCATGCCCGGAATGAATTGCGCCAGCCGGTCGTAATCAGTGAGAACCTCCCAGGCGCGCCAGCGGTCCGCCTCGATGTCGGCGCTCGCCTGGACTTCAAAAGCATCACCATGACGGATCACTTCGACAACAACAGGTACCGCCAATCCTGTGCACTGCCACACCAGCCCAGCTGCGCACAGCAGCCACCTGACATGTACCTGTACCAGCGATTCAGAATGGCCGACGGTGTGAAGCGCGATCCCGTTCTCTCCGGGAATCATGATCGGGAAAAATCAGGTCCTCGAAGGCAGCAGCCGCAACATTTTTGCGTTGCTCCAGGAAAACACCTTGTCGGCAGCCTGCTCGTGCGGCATCCACACGTATCCCAAGTGTTCGCGCGCCGAGATGCTGACCGGGATGGGTGCCGGCAGACACAGTCCGAATACATGCTCGACATTGTGCGTCACTCCCGGAGCATAACGCCAGCGCCACTGCGGATAGATCTCGTACTGATTATGAATCTGCCAGTCGCTCAAAAGATGATCGGCCACCGCGATGCCGGTTTCTTCGGCCACCTCTCGACGGGCGGTTTCGGCCAGCGTTTCGCCCGCATCCTGACTGCCGGTGACCGATTGCCAGAACCCCGGATGGTCTGCGCGCTCCAGGAGCAACACCTGCAAGTCGCGCGTATAGATGATAACCAGCACCGAAACTGGAGTTTTGAATCTCAAGTTTTTTCACCACAGAGACGCGGAAGCACGGAGACGATCGAATTGCAATAAGAAAGCCCGATCCCGCATGCGCCACACTCGAAATACATCGGCGAGCGCACGAGCTTGTTCCACCCCATTTCCAGTGCCGCCTTGTCACTCTGTTGCGCTGGGCTCAGTTTGCCTTTGCCGATTCCACGTTGCGCAAGCGGATATGCAGCTCGCGCAGTTGTTTTTCCTCCACCGGACTGGGCGCCTGGCACATCAGATCCTGCGCACGCTGGGTTTTCGGGAACGCGATGACATCGCGAATGGACTCGGCACCCGCCATCATGGTCACGATCCGGTCCAGGCCAAACGCCAGTCCGCCATGCGGGGGCGCGCCGAATTGCAGGGCGTCGAGCAGAAATCCGAACTTCTGTCTGGCCTCGTCGGCACCAATGTTCAGGGCGCTGAACACCTTCGACTGGATGTCCTGACGATGGATACGCACAGAACCACCGCCAATTTCCCAGCCATTGAGAACGATGTCATAAGCCTTGGCGAGTGCTGCGCCCGGATCGCTGTCGAGCAGGCCCTCGTGGCCATCCATCGGGCTGGTGAACGGGTGGTGCAAGGCATCCCAGCGCTTCTCGTCTTCGTTCCAATCGAACATCGGAAAATCGACCACCCACAGCGGACACCAGCCTTTTTCCGAAAACCCCTTTTCGTGCCCGATTTTCACGCGCAATGCCCCCAACGCGTCGTTGACCACCTTGGCTTTGTCGGCACCGAAAAAAATCAGGTCTCCGTCCCGGGCGCCCGACCGGGCGACGATGGCTTCGAGCACCTGGTCGGAAAGATTCTTGACGATCGGAGACTGCAATCCATCGCGACCTTTGGCGATTTCGTTAACCTTGATATACGCCAGCCCCTTGGCGCCATAGATGGCAACAAATTGCGTATAAGCGTCGATTTCCCCCCGTGTGAGGCTGCCGCCGCCGGGAATGCGCAGCGCCGCGACCCTGCCGTTGGGCAGATTGGCGGCCGCCTGGAACACCTTGAAGTCCACCGATTTCATAATGTCGGTCAGTTCCGTGAATTCCAGCGTCACCCGCAGATCCGGTTTATCAGAACCGTACCTTTGCATTGCCTCGGCATAACGCATGCGCGGAAACGGCTCGGGCAAGGCCACGTCCAGCACCTCCCGAAACAGGCTGCGGATCATCGCCTCCATGATGGCGGTGATTTCCGTCACGCCGAGAAACGAGGTTTCGATGTCGATCTGGGTGAACTCCGGCTGGCGATCAGCGCGCAGATCTTCGTCGCGGAAACATTTGGTGATCTGGTAATAACGATCGAATCCGGCCACCATCAGCAGTTGCTTGAACAACTGCGGAGACTGCGGAAGCGCGAAAAATTCCCCCGCATGGACCCGGCTGGGCACCAGATAATCGCGCGCGCCCTCGGGAGTGGACTTGGTGAGCATCGGCGTTTCGATGTCGATGAAACCCTGAGCATCCAGGAATTTTCGTACCTCCATGGCAACCCGGTAACGCAGGCGCAGATTTTTCTGCATCTGCGGACGGCGCAGGTCCAGATAACGATACTCCAGCCGCACAGTTTCCGAGAGGTTCTCGTCATCCATCTGAAACGGCGGGGTGGCCGAGGTGTTGAGGATTTCCAGGCCACGCGCCAACACTTCGATTTCGCCGGAAACCAGATTCGGATTGGCGGTGCCTTGCGGACGGCGGCGAACCAGGCCGGTGAGTTTGACCACGAATTCGTTGCGCACTTTCTCGGCGGTGGCAAACGTGGGCGCGTTGTCAGGATCGCACACCACCTGTACCAGGCCTTCGCGGTCCCGCAGGTCGATAAAAATCACCCCACCATGGTCACGGCGGCGATGTACCCATCCAAACAGGGTGACGGTCTGGTCCAGATGTTTGGCGGAAACAAGTCCGCTGTATTCGGTGCGCATGATCTCGGGCTGGAAGATTGAGAATCGAAGTTCGAAAGAAGCGACGCGCGATCCCGCGCGCCGCGGAAATGGAAACGTTTACGCAGCGTTGGGAGCCTTGGCGCCGGGCGGGACGACGCCCATGGAAATGATGTACTTGAGCGCCTCGTCCACGCTCATGTCCAGCTCAATCACTCCAGACCTCGGCAACATCAGGAAAAAGCCAGAGGTCGGATTGGGTGTGGTCGGCACATACACGCTGACGTAATCACCCTGCAAATGGCCCGCCACCTCGCCGCCGGGTTGCCCAGTCAGGAACGCGATGGTCCAGCTCCCTTCCCGCGGGTACTGCACCAGCAGCGCCTTGCGAAATGCGTTGCCGGATGAGGAGAACAAGGTGTCGGAAACCTGCTTGACGCTGGAATACAACGATTTGACGATCGGGATGCGATTGAGCAACCGTTCCCAGAAAAGCACCAGACGTTGGCCAATGATGTTGGCGCCGAGCATGCCTGTGAGAAGCAGCACCACGAACGTCAACAAAACGCCCAGACCCGGGAGGTTGAATCCCAGCAGTGATCGCGGCTGCCATGCCTCCGGCAGCAGCAGCAGCGTACGGTCCAGCATGCCGACCAGGGCACTGAGGACCCATACCGTGATGACCAGCGGGATCCAGATCAGGAGTCCCGTTATGAGATGTTTCTTCACTTCGCCGCCATGGCCTGTCAGGCGGGACTCGCGCCGCTGGCGGCCGGAGGAGTCGGTTTGGATTCTTCCTTGGGCTTGCTTTCGGATTTTTCAGACTTGGGCGCCGATGCGTCCGTCTTGCTCTCGGATTTTCCCTCTGCACTGCCTGTCTTGTTTTCGGAACTGTCGTCCTTGGCTGCCGGCTTCTTGCCTGCGCCTTTGAAGTCGGTGGCATACCACCCACTGCCCTTGAGTTGGAATCCGGCGGCGGTCACCTGCTTGGTCATGGCAGATTTACCGCAGGCGGGACAAATCGTCAGTGGCGGATCGGACATCTTTTGCAAGACATCCTTTTCGTGCCCGCAACTGCTGCATCGGTATTCGTAAATGGGCATGATATCCCTCGCAAAAACAACGGAAATTATACCGTATCGGATTCGCCGACCCGAGGGGCAAATATGGGCGTAACGCGGTGACACAAGGGTCCGTACGGCAGGCCGGGCTGTTTATAATCCCCGCATCTATCTCTCCAGGACCTTCCTTATCGTGCGTCTCGCCCGTCCGCTTTGGCCTTTCCCGCGCATCATCGCGCACCGGGGAGGCGGCATCCTGGCCCCGGAAAATACCCTGGCAGGCTTGCGCGTTGCACGCAGTCTCGGTCATGTCGCGGTCGAATTCGACGCAAAACTCACCGCCGACCGCAAGGTGATCCTGATGCATGATGACACGCTGGAACGCACCACCAGCGGCAAGGGCAAGGTCGATGAGGCCCGGCACGCCGTGGTCACCCGCCTCGATGCCGGAAGCTGGTTCGGGAACGAATTCGCCGGCGAAACCGTCCCCGATTTTAAGACGACGGCAAAACTGTGCCGCGAAGCAGGGCTGTGGCCGAACATTGAAATAAAACCTTGCCCGGGGCGCGAGCGGGAAACCGGCGAAATCGTCGGCAGGCAGGGGCGTGAACTGTGGCAGGGCGCCAGCCTCCCGCCCTTGTTGTCGTCGTTTTCGCCTCTGTCACTGGAGGCCGCCGCAGTGGAAGCTCCCGAATTGCCCCGTGCGCTTCTGGTCGAAGACGTGCCCTCAAACTGGCAGGCGCAACTTGAACGGCTCCAGTGCGTGGCACTGCACGTTCACCACGCGCATTTGTCGCGCGAACAGGTGGCCGGCGTTCATGCCGCAGGATTCGGCGTTCTCGCATACACGGTCAACGACTCGGAACTCGCCCTCGACCTGCTCGACTGGGGCGTGGACGCCCTAGTAACTGATCAGATCGAGGTTATTACGCCGCACTTCGCCGATTAACCAGTCGGCGGATCGAACCTCAGCGGATCATGCGGTCCTTGGCCAGAAAATACTTGCGCGCATAGGCAAGCACCTGGCCGTCCGTAGGATGGTCCACGGTTTCCACGCCGACGATTTTCGGCTCCAGTTCGTGGTGTCGCCGGTGAATACTCCGGATGAGTTCCAACTTGGCATTGCCGGGACCGACGACAAGGACTTCCTCCGCGCCCTTGAGCAGACCCACAACGTGATCGAAAAACGTGCGGTCCTCGCCAGCATGACCGGACCCGATCGAACCACGTTTGTGGTGCTGGTGGGGATGCGGGGTCATCGAATGGGCAGTCGACTTTTCCACATCATCGGGCGAGAAGTGAAAAACGCGTGCTTCCGAATGATCCAACCACACAACTGCGTGAAAATGGGACATGAGGTTATCTTTCTGCGAGTACGGGATATTTCGCATCATGACGCCGCATCACGGGCGCACCCTTGATCCCCGTCAAGCAGACGCCCCAGAAGCAGACCATCTGACCCGTTGTTGACGGCATCCGTCGGATGTGAGCTCATGAGCGCATCGCGAAGTCATTGCCGGTCACGGGGCTTGAGCGGGGCGGCGAGTCGAGGCCAGCGTCTCGATTCAAGCGAAAACGTTGAGCACTCGGAAATCCATTCGATGTCATACCTTTTGCGGTTCGCGCGATTAACGCGTTACGCCTGAGATCCGACGATCGACGACAGTCTGTCAGGCCGCGGTACGCGCCGCCTGAGGATGACGAAACGCAGCAAGAAGCTCCGTTTCTTTCGCTTTCGCGGCTTTGACGTGCCGCTCCTTTACATGGCCAAACCCGCGGATGTCTTCTGGAACGGAGGCAATCTTCACTGCGAGTGCATGGTTCTCGGTATCGAGTTTTGCAAAGATTTCCTGGAGGGTATTTTCGTAATCGTTGATCAGTTGCCGCTCCATGCGCCGCTCGACGGTATAACCAAACACATCGAGCGCACTGCCGCGCAGTCCGCGCAGTTTCGCCAGCAACTTGAATGCCGTGAAGATCCAGCGTCCGTATTCGGATTTTCGCAGTTCGCCGGTCACCGGATCGCGCTTCGCAAACAACGGTGGTGCCAGGTGAAAATGCAATGTGTAGTCGCCTTCGAATTGCGCTTTGATTTTTTCCAGGAACACCGGATCGGCATACAGGCGGGCCACTTCGTATTCGTCCTTGTAGGCCATCAGCTTGAAGTAGTAACGCGCGACCGCCTCGGCAAGACCGGTGAAGCCCTTTGCCTGCGTGCCCTCCACCTGTTTCACGCGTTCGACAAGGCGGCGGTATTTCTCCGCGTAGGCTGCATCCTGATAGGCGGTCAGAAATTCGACTCGCCGCGCTACCATTTCTTCCAGAGACTGTGCCAGGCTGGTGACCGCCGCTGCCGCGGGCTTGGGCGCCACCAGTTTTTCCACGGCTGCCGGATCGGCGGCCGCGCGGCGTCCCCACAGGAATGCCGCCTGGTTCATTTTCACCGCTGCGCCGTTTAATTCGATGGCCTTGCGAATGGCTTCGGCACCGATCGGCACCAGGCCGCGCTGCCACGCATAGCCCAGCATGAACATGTTGGTGGCGATGGAATCTCCCAGCAGAGCAGTGGCGATGCGCGAGGCATCGACAAACTCTGCATTGCCCTCGCCCACACCCTTTGTAATGGTGCGCTTTAGCGACTGGCCGGGAAACTGGACATTCGGACTGCGCGAAAACTCGCGCGTCATCTGCTGGTGGGTGTTGACAATCATGCGCGTGCCTTCGCGCGTGGTGTCCATGGTTTTCTGACTGGCGGAGACCACCATGTCACAACCCAGCACCAGCTTCGCGCCACCCAGGCCCAGACGTACGGTCTTTATTTCTTCAGGATTTTTCGCGATCTGCAGATGACTCCAGACCGCGCCACCTTTTTGCGCCAGCCCCGCCATGTCCAGCGCGCCGAAACCTTTGCCTTCCAGATGTGCGGCCATGCCAACAATCGCGCCGATGGTCACCACGCCGGTGCCGCCAATTCCGGTCACCATGATGCCGTACGGATCTCCCAGAACTGGAAGAGTGGGTTCGGGAATTGCCGGGAACAGCGTCTCCGTGTTCTGGCCGGCAGACTGACTCTCCGCGCCACGACCTTTGCGCACGCCACCGCCATGCACGGTGACGAAACTCGGGCAGAATCCCTTCACACAGGAGTAATCCTTGTTGCAGGCGGATTGATCGATGGCGCGCTTGCGGCCGAATTCGGTTTCCAGCGGCAGGACCGACACACAATTCGATTTCACGCCGCAGTCGCCGCAGCCTTCGCACACCAGATCGTTGATGAATGCGCGCTTGGCGGGATCCGGGTACTTGCCGCGCTTGCGGCGGCGGCGTTTTTCCGCTGCGCAGGTCTGGTCGTAGACAATCACTGACAGTCCGGTCACCTCGCGAAACTGCCGCTGCACGGCATCGTAATCGTCGCGATGATGAATCGTGACGCCCGGCGCCCACTCTGTCCCGGCCGGATATTTCTCGGGCTCGTCGGTGACGACAGCGACTTTTTTTGCGCCTTCGGCGTATACCTGCATGGTGATCTGCGCCGGAGTCAGGTTCCCATCCAGTCTCTGGCCGCCGGTCATCGCCACAGCATCGTTGTACAGAATCTTGTAGGTGACATTCACTCCGGATGCGGCAGCCGCCCGCACGGCCAGCAAACCCGAATGGTAATAAGTACCGTCACCGATGTTCTGGAACACATGCGAAGTATTCACGAACGGTGCTTCTCCCACCCAACTCGCGCCTTCGCCGCCCATTTGGGTGTAACCCTGCGTATTGGGATCGGTCCACTGCACCATGAAGTGGCAACCGATGCCGGCCAGTGCGCGCGAGCCCGCCGGCAGTTTGGTACCGGAATTGTGCGGGCAACCCGAACAGAAATAGGGCGTGCGCTCCATCGCCGGCGTTTCCTGCACCCGCGCTTCCAGCCTCTCCTGTTCCGCGACGCGTGCAGCGAGTTGCGCGTCTTGCGCGCGGCCCAGCAGGCGCCGCCCGATTGCCACGGCGATTTCATTGGGATCCAACGCCGCATTGGAACGCAACAGCGTTTTTCCCAGTTCATCGCGCTTGCCAATGATTTCCGGCGCGCCGGCCTTGCGATACAGAATGTCCTTCAACTGCGGCTCGATCAAACCGCGTTTTTCCTCGACCACCAGAATCTTTTCCAGACCCTCCGCGAATTTCAGAACACCCTGCGGTTCCAGGGGCCAGGTCATGCCGATCTTGTAGAGCCGGATGCCCAGGCGCCGCGCTTCTCCATCGTCAATGCCCAGATACTGCAAGGCCTGGCGCACATCCATGTACGACTTGCCGCAGGTCGCGATGCCGAATTTCGCCTCCGGCGCATCGATCACCACCTTGTCGATCTGGTTGGTGCGTGCAAAGGCCTTGACCGCCTCCAGTTTGTGGTTGTGCAGCCGCGCCTCCTGTTCAAGCGGAGCATCGGGCCAGCGAATGTTCAGCCCACCCTCGGGCAGATTGAAATCGGTCGGGATCAAAATGCGGACACGCTCCGGACTAACGTTCACCGACGCGCTGGCATCGATGGTGTCCTTCATGCATTTGAGTCCCACCCAGCAACCGGAGTAGCGCGACAAGGCCCAGCCGATCAGCCCGTAGTCGAGCAACTCCTGCACGCCGGCCGGATTCAGAATCGGCATCATCGCGTCCACCATGGCGAATTCACTTTGATGCGCAGTAGTGGACGATTCACAGGTGTGGTCATCGCCCATCAGGCAGATGACGCCGCCCTTGGGCGCGGAGCCCGCCAGATTGCCGTGGCGAAATGCGTCCCCGGTGCGATCCACGCCCGGGCCTTTGCCATACCAGATGGCAAACACTCCGTCGTATTTGTTGTCGCCATCCAGGTGTGCCTGCTGCGTGCCCCAGCACGCCGTGGCGGCCAGGTCTTCGTTGACCCCCGGCTGAAAGACAATGTGATGCGCCTTGAGATGCTTCTCCGCCAGCCACAACTGCTGGTCGAACTGGCCAAGCGGCGAACCGCGGTATCCGGAAATATAACAACCGGTATTCCAACCAATCGTCGCATCGCGCAGGCGCTGCATGATCGGCAGTCGCACCAGGGCCTGCGTACCGGTGATGAACACGCGCCCGGTGGACAGGGCATATTTGTCGTCAAGTGAAACTTGCGCCAGTGGCATGGAGAACTCCGGATAACTGCCTGTTCAGGCAGCGAATCAGGCCAGGTTTTCGCCGCGAGGCGGCGGATCAAATTTGCCTTTGCAGGGAACGAGCCCGCGATCCGATTTCAAAACGGAATATCGTCCTCAAGGTCATCGAAATTGCCACCCTTGGCGGGTACCGATTTCTTTGGCGACGCGCCCGCGGTCTCGGTACGTGGCCCATCGTCGCCGGGGGGGGCCATGCGTTCGGAGCCGCCGGAGCGCGAACCCAGCATCTGCATGCGATCGGCCTTGATTTCGGTTGAATAACGCTCGTGGCCTTCCTTGTCGGTCCACTTGCGGGTTTCCAGCCGGCCTTCAATATAGACCTGTGAGCCTTTTTTAAGATATTCGCCGGCGATTTCGGCCAATTTGCTGAACATCGATACCCGGTGCCACTCGGTTTTCTCCTGCTTCTCGCCGGCCTTGTCTTTCCAGGTCTCCGTGGTGGCGATGCTCAGATTCGCCACCGCATCGCCACTGGGCAGATAACGTACTTCCGGGTCCTTCCCGAGATTACCTACCAGAATCACTTTGTTGACCGATGCCATGGTTCAAGTCTCCTCCGCGAGTAATTTGATGACATTTTGTTCGTCGAAGCCAGTTGTGTCCACTTTCAAGAATGCCACGCCTTCCGAGTCCAGGTTGACTTCCCGCACGCCCGGAAGGCCGGACAGGCTCGCAACCAGGCCCGAAGCCGTGCGGGCGTCCGTTTTGGGCAACTTGAAGCGACGCGTCACCAGGCTGCGCGGAACGCGCATGCCGAGTGCCAGCACCAACCAAGCCATTGCCAGCGATGCACAGAAGCCAAATACGGCCGGCGTGCCATAGCGCTGGGATAACCAGCCGCCTGTCGCCGCGCCGGCGAAAGTACCGATGAATTGCACGGTACTATAAACGCCAATGGCCGTGCCCTTGGCAGTGGGCGGGGCGAGTCTTGAGATCATCGAAGGAAGCGTCGCTTCGAGCAGGTTAAAGGCTGTAAAAAACACCAGCAATCCCAGCGCCAGGGAATACAAGGCTGTCCCGGAAAACGCCAGGATGGCCAGCGCGCCAATCAGCAAACTCACGGCGCCGACAAATAGGGGTTTTTGCAGGCTGCGACGTTCCGCGATCATCATCGGCAGCGCCATCAGCGCGATCGATCCCAGCATGACCGGCAGATACACCCGCCAGTGACTGCCTGCGGGCAGATGCACTTGCAGCGCAAAGGGCACCACTACGAACAAGGCCATCAAGATGCCATGGAGCGCGAAGATGCCGAAATTCAGACGCAGCAACTGGGTATCGCCCAACACCGACTTCAACGTTGCCGGCGCAGGCTTGTGCGCCGGGACAGGCGGTGGATCCGGGACTATCGTTTTGACGACAAAAAGGGCCCCCATCGCCAGCAGACCGGTCATTGCAAATACTCCCTGGACGCCGATCAGGCGATCCAACAACGGTCCGGCCACCATCGACAAGGCAAACGTGGCGCCAATAGTCATTCCGATGATGGCCATGGCCTTGGTGCGTTGCTCGTCGCGGGTCAGATCCGCGGCCAATGCAATCACGGCGGCAGAAATGGCGCCCGCGCCTTGAATAATCCGGCCCAGAATCACCATGTTGATGTCTTGTGCCATGGCGGCAATGAAACTTCCCGCCGCAAATATCAGCAGGCCCAGGTAAATGGCGGGTTTGCGGCCCCATCGATCTGAAAGCCAGCCAAAAGGCACTTGCAGACACGCCTGGGTCAGACCGTATGCGCCGAGCGCGATCCCCACCATGGTGTGACTCGCCCCGCCCGGCAATTGCACCGCATACAGCGCAAACACCGGCAGGATGATGAACATGCCCAGCATGCGCAGCCCGAAGATGCCGGCCAGGCCGAGGCTGGCGCGCAACTCCCTGGCGGTCATCGGGTCAGACGGAATCATGCGCAAACGTGAGGACGCGAACTGCGGATTGGGAAACGCATTTGAAGTGCAGTATATTAACAGGTTAACTTCCGGGCATTGGCTGAATGGAATTCATCCGCATTCGCGGCGCGCGTACGCACAACCTCAAGAACATCAGCCTCGATATGCCGCGCAACCGGCTGGTGGTCATTACCGGCTTGTCCGGCTCGGGCAAGTCCTCCCTGGCATTTGACACGCTGTATGCGGAGGGCCAGCGCCGTTACGTGGAATCGCTGTCCACCTATGCCCGGCAATTTCTGGAGTTGATGGAAAAACCGGACGTCGATCTGATTGAAGGTTTGTCGCCGGCGATTGCAATCGAACAAAAGGCGACCAGCCACAATCCGCGCTCGACCGTCGGCACCATCACCGAGATTCACGATTATCTGCGCCTGCTGTTCGCGCGGGTCGGAGACCCGCATTGCCCCGACCATGGCATCGCGCTGTCGGCGCAAAGTGTCTCCCAGATGGTAGACCATGTCCTGAGACTTCCCGAGGACACCCGGGTCATGATCCTCGCACCGACTATCGTCGGGCGCAAAGGTGAAAATCTCGAGCTGGTGGAAGACTTGCGCGCAAAAGGCTTTGTCCGTTTGCGCGTGGACGGCGAAGTGCACGACATCGACAATCTGCCCAAACTCTCCAAGTCGAAAAAACACACGGTGGAAATTGTGGTGGACCGGCTCAAAGTCCGCGCTGATGCCAAGCAGCGGCTGGCCGAATCCTTCGAAACCGCGCTGCGCCATGCGGATGGACGCGCGCTGGCGGTGGAAATCGAAACTGGCACCGAACATCTTTTCTCGGCGCGCTTCGCCTGCCCGGTGTGCAGTTATTCGCTCGCGGAACTGGAGCCCAGGCTGTTCTCCTTCAACAATCCAATGGGCGCGTGTCCGCGCTGTGACGGACTGGGGCACATTACTTTTTTTGACCCCAAGCGGGTGGTGGCCTTCCCTAGCCTGTCGCTGGCGGCTGGCGCGATCAAGGGCTGGGACCGGCGCAATCATTTCTACTTTCAGATGCTGTCGAGCCTTGCCGGGCAATTCGCATTCGACGTGGAGACCGCGTTCGAGACTCTGCCCAAGCCCATCCAGGACCTGGTGCTCCATGGATCCGGGCAGCAGAAAGTCCGTTTCACCTATTCCGGCGAACGCGGGAAAAGCTACGTCAAGGAGCATGTCTTCGAAGGCATCCTGCCAAATCTGGAACGCCGCTACCGGGAGACAGAATCGTCTGCGGTGCGCGAAGAGTTGGCGAATTTTCTCGCCAATCAACCCTGTCCGGAATGCAGTGGCACAAGATTGCGCCGGGAAGCCCGCCATGTGCTGGTCGCCGGCCGGACGATCTTCGATCTCAGTGCGCTGCCGTTGCGGCAGGCACTCACCTTCTTCCGGGAAACGCGAATGGCGGGCGTCAAACTTGCCATTGCGGACAAGATCCTGCGCGAAATCGCCAACCGCCTGCAATTTCTGGTCGACGTGGGCCTGGAGTATCTCGCCCTGGATCGCGCAGCCGATACCTTGTCCGGTGGCGAGTCACAGCGCATTCGCCTGGCCTCGCAGATCGGCTCGGGGCTGACCGGGGTCATGTATGTGCTCGACGAACCCTCCATCGGCCTGCATCAGCGCGACAACGATCGCCTGCTGTCAACCTTGAAAGCGCTTCGCGATCTGGGCAATTCGGTGGTTGTGGTAGAGCACGACCACGACGCCATCCTGAATGCTGATTTCGTGGTGGATATGGGTCCGGGCGCCGGCGAACACGGAGGCCAGATCGTGGCGGAAGGCACGCCGGAAGAAGTGGCGCAGAATCCCGCCTCACTTACCGGACAGTACCTTTGCGGGCGACGGGAAATTTCCATTCCCTCCCTGCGGCACGCACCACAGCCGGAACACATCCTGCGGCTGACCGGTGCGCGGGGCAACAATCTCCAGAACGTGGAACTGCGGCTGCCGGTCGGATTGTTTGTCTGTGTGACCGGCGTATCGGGTTCGGGAAAATCCACGCTGATCAACGACACCTTGTATCAAGGCGTCGCCCGGCATCTGTACGGTTCCACGGCGGAACCGGCACCATTCGACGAAATTCTCGGCATCGAAAAATTCGACAAGGTCGTCAGCGTCGACCAGGGACCGATCGGCCGCACGCCCCGATCCAATCCTGCGACCTACACCGGTTTGTTCACGCCCATCCGGGACTTGTTTGCGGGTGTGCCCCTGGCGCGGGAGCGCGGATACGGCGCGGGCCGCTTCTCGTTCAACGTCAAAGGCGGGCGCTGCGAATCCTGCCAGGGAGACGGCGTCATCAAGGTGGAAATGCACTTCCTGCCGGATATCTACGTGCCCTGCGACGTGTGTCATGGCCGGCGCTACAACCGCGAGACACTCGAAGTGCAGTACCGGGGACGCAATATTCACGAGGTTCTGGAATTGACGGCGGCACAGGCGCTGGGTCAGTTCGACGCGGTGCCGGTCATCGCGCGAAAACTGGAAACCCTCATCGACGTCGGGCTGGGATATATCAAACTTGGCCAGGGTGCGACCACCTTGTCGGGAGGCGAGGCACAGCGGGTCAAACTCGCGCTGGAGCTTTCCAAACGCGATACGGGCCAGACGCTCTACATTCTGGACGAGCCGACCACCGGCCTGCACTTTCGGGACGTCGAAATGCTGCTTACCGTGCTGCACAGGCTGCGCGACCACGGCAACACGGTGGTGGTCATCGAGCACAATCTTGACGTCATCAAAACCGCCGACTGGATCATTGACCTGGGTCCCGAAGGCGGCGATGGCGGCGGCAGGATCATCGCCGAGGGCACACCGGAACAAATCGCTGGCAATGCCGGCTCGTTTACCGGACGTTATCTTGCGCGGGTCATGCAGCCCGCGGGGCGCATTTCGGCGACAACAACCACACCCATTCGCTCCGCCCGAACGGCCTGACAGACTTTTTCCACGGTCACAAAAGAACAAGGCCGGCTTGCGCCGGCCTTGTTGATCTGGTTCGACATCCGGCTGACTTGCCGGCCGAAATTTTTACTGCTTGTCCTCACCAGCCGGCTTGGCTTCGGCCGGCGTCTCGGGCCGATCCATCAACTCCACCAATGCCATGGGGGCATTATCGCCCTGCCGGAAACCGAATTTCAGAATGCGCAGATAACCGCCGCCGCGCTTGGCGTATCGCGGGCCCAGTTCATTGAACAACTTCAGGACAATTTCGCGATCACGCAGACGCGAGAACGCCAACCGTCGGTTGGCCAGCGAGGGCTTCTTGCCCAGCGTGATGATCGGCTCGGCCACGCGACGCAATTCTTTCGCCTTGGGCAAGGTGGTTTTGATCACTTCATGCCTCAACAGGGAATTAGTCATGTTGCGCAGCATGGCCAGACGATGGCTGCTGGTGCGATTGAGTTTTCTGAGTCCAAGACCGTGGCGCATGTTCTATCCCCTCAAACCTTCTCCAGCCCGACCGGCGGCCAATTTTCCAGTTTCATTCCCAAAGTCAGGCCGCGAACCGCCAGCACCTCTTTGATCTCATTGAGCGACTTGCGTCCCAGATTCGGTGTTTTGAGCAATTCCGTTTCGGTGCGCTGGATCAAATCGCCGATGTAATAGATGTTCTCGGCTTTCAGGCAGTTGGCCGAACGCACGGTCAGTTCCAGATCGTCCACCGGCCGCACCAGGATGGGGTCCACCTGAGGCAATTTGGGTTGCTCGATGGGCGCCGGCGTGCCCTTCAGGTCGGCGAACAGCGAGAGCTGGTCGACCAGCACACGGGCCGCATAACGAATCGCTTCTTCCGGCTCCACAACGCCGTTGGTTTCAATGTCCATGATCAGCTTGTCCAGATCGGTGCGCTGCTCCACACGCGCGGACTCCACCGCATAACTCACCCGCTTGACCGGGCTGAAGGAAGCATCCACCAGAATATTGCCGATCGTGCGCCCCTCCTTCGCCGCGGCGCGCGTCGTGGCGGGTACGTAGCCGCGACCGCCTTCCACTTTGATCTGGATATCCAGTTTTCCACCCGGCGCGATATGCGCGATGACGTGCTCCGGATTGATGATTTCCACGTCGTGGGAGATCTCGATGTCGGCCGCGGTCACGACGCCTTCGCCCTGTTTCTTGAGATTCAGAACAGCCTCGTCGCGATTGTGCAGCTTGAGGACAATCCCCTTCAGATTGAGCAGGATGTCTACCACATCCTCACGAACGCCATCGATGGTGGAATACTCGTGTAAGACGCCGGCAATCTTGACCTCTGTCGGCGCATAACCCGGCATCGACGACAGCAACACTCTGCGCAAGGCATTGCCAAGCGTATGCCCGTAGCCACGCTCGAAGGGCTCCATGGTCACCTTCGCGTGGAACGGCGCAACTGTCTGCACATCAATGATGCGCGGCTTCAGAAAACTATTTTGCATAAACGTGGCCCTCAATAAGAAATTCGGGACGTTCCAATCACCCTAACAACGCACCGCATCGGCCGGTGCATCGAAAGGATGCCGGGCCGGGAACGAATGCAACGTATTACTTGGAATACAGCTCAACCACCAGAGATTCGTTGATGGTCGAGGGCAGCTCAGAACGCTGGGGGCGTGCCTTGAAGGTGCCCTTGAGTGCCTTGATGTCCACCTCGATCCACTCCGGGAATCCGCGGCCTTCCGCTGCCGCCGCCGCACCCTTGATGCGCAACTGGCCCTTGGATGCCTCGGCAACTTCGATCACGTCGCCCTGACGGACCTGGTAGGAAGGAATGTTGACCCGTTTCCCGTTGACCAAAATGCTGTTGTGGCGAACGATCTGCCTGGCTTCTGTGCGCGAGGCGCCGAATCCCATGCGGTAGGCCACGGTATCCAGCCTGCATTCCAGCATCTGCAGCAGGGCCTCACCGGTAATTTCCTTGCTGCGCACGGCCTCCGCATAGGTCTTGCGGAACTGCCGCTCCAGCACGCCATAAATGCGGCGGATTTTCTGTTTTTCGCGCAACTGATTGCCGTAATCCGAGCGGCGCAGGTTCTTCTGGCCATGCTGGCCCGGCGCGTAGGAACGGCGCTCGACCGCACACTTGTCGGTAAAACACTTTTCGCCCTTGAGGAACAGCTTCTCGCCCTCACGGCGGCACTGGCGGCATTTTGGATCTAGGTTTCTTGCCACAACGGTCTCCTTGGAATCAGATACGGCGCTTCTTGGGGGGGCGGCAACCGTTGTGCGGAACCGGGGTCACATCGGAGATGCTGCTGATCTTCAAGCCCACCCCGTTGAGTGCGCGCACGGCGGATTCGCGACCCGGCCCGGGTCCTTTGATACGCACTTCCAGATTCTTGACGCCGCACTCCTGCGCCGCACGACCGGCCTGTTCCGCAGCCACCTGCGCGGCAAACGGGGTCGACTTGCGCGATCCCTTGAAACCGGCAGCGCCGGAGGTCGCCCAGGACAACGCATTTCCCTGGCGATCGGTGATCGTGATGATGGTGTTGTTGAAGGAGGCGTGTACGTGCGCGATGCCCTCGGCCACATTTTTCTTGACCTTCTTGCGGACACGCGTTGCTGGGTTGGGTGCTTTTGCCATGACTTGGAAAATTCCTGTAACCGTTGCGTTTATTTGGATGCCGGCGCCGAGGATGCTCCACCGCTACGCTGAATCGCCTTGCGCGGCCCTTTGCGAGTGCGGGCATTGGTACGTGTGCGCTGGCCGCGGAGTGGAAGTCCCCGGCGATGCCGCGCGCCGCGATAACACCCCAGGTCCATCAGGCGCTTGATATTCATGGTCACTTCGCGACGCAAATCGCCTTCGACCACGAACTTGGCGACCTGCTCACGCAGTTTTTCCATGTCGCTGTCGGAAAGATCCTTGACCTTGGTGGACGCGGTCACCCCCGCCGCCACGCAAATCGCGCGAGCGCGGGCGCGGCCGATGCCGTAAATCGCGGTCAAGGCGATTTCTGCATGCTGGTGATTCGGAATGTTGACGCCGGCGATTCGAGCCATGTTCCTGTTCCTGTATGAAGAGCGATCGCCCGGATTAACCCTGGCGCTGCTTGTGGCGCGGTTCGGTGCAGATTACCCGCACCACGCGGTTTCGCCGGACGATCTTGCAATTCCGGCACATCTTCTTGACCGATGCTTGTACTCTCATTTTGCTTCTCCCTCGACCGCACTCGCGCGGCGTGATTCGGTTCTTACTTGGCGCGAAAAACGATGCGCGCCCGCGTCAGATCGTAAGGCGTCAGTTCCACTGTCACCTTGTCGCCGGGCAAAATTCGGATGTAATGCATCCGCATTTTTCCGGAAATATGCCCCAACACCACATGGCCGTTTTCCAGTTTCACGCGAAATGTTGCGTTCGGCAGGGTTTCCATAATTTCCCCCTGCATCTGGATCGTCTCTTCCTTTGCCATGCTCCTCCGTCAGCGGGTGGGGAACATCCCGCCCTTGAAGTTCGCCTTCTTGAGCAGACTTTCGTATTGGTGCGACATCATGTATGCCTGCACCTGGGCCATGAAATCCATGGTCACCACCACAATAATCAGCAGACTGGTGCCGCCAAAATAAAACGGCACATTCCATTTCACGATCAGAAACTCCGGCAGCAGACAGATCAGCGTGACGTAAATCGCCCCCGCCAGGGTCAGGCGCAGGATGACCTTTTCCACGTATTTCGCCGTCTGTTCCCCGGGCCGGATGCCGGGCACGAATGCCCCGCCTTTTTTCAGGTTCTCCGCCGTTTCCTTGGGATTGAACACCAAGGCGGTATAGAAAAAACAGAAAAACACAATCGCCCCTGCGTACAACAGCACATAGACCGGCTGCCCCGGAGACAACGCGCCGCTGATATCCCGCAGCCAGTTCATGCTTTCTCCGCTGCCGACCCAGCCTGCAAGGGTCGCCGGAAAAAGGATGATGCTGGAGGCAAAAATCGGCGGGATGACGCCGGCCATGTTCAGCTTGAGCGGAAGATGCGAGCTTTGCCCGCCATAAACTTTTCGGCCCACCTGGCGCTTGGCGTAATTGACCAGAATCTTGCGCTGCCCTTTTTCCACGAACACCACGATTCCGGTGACCACGACTGCGCCGACCAGGAGCAGAAGCACCAGCGGGATCGGGAACGAGCCGTTGCGCGCGAGTTCCAGCGTGCCACCGACCGCCATCGGCAACCCGGCCGCGATGCCGGCAAAAATAATTAGCGAAATACCGTTGCCAATGCCACGTTCCGTAATCTGTTCGCCCAGCCACATCAGAAACATCGTGCCCGTCACCAAGGTCACCACGGTGGTAAACCGGAACGCCAGACCGGGCTCCACCACCAGGCCGGCCTGCGCCTCCAGCCCGATGGCCATGGCCAGGGACTGGAAGGTCGCGAGAAACAAGGTTCCGTAGCGCGTGTACTGGGTGATCTTCCGGCGACCCGCTTCGCCTTCCTTCTTCAACTGTTCGAGATGCGGAGACACCACGGTCATCAACTGCATAATGATCGAGGCCGAAATATAAGGCATGATTCCCAGCGCGAAAATCGTGAACCGCGAGAGCGCACCGCCGGAGAACATGTTGAACATGTCCAGGATGCCGCCCTTCTGCGTCTTGAACAATTCCGCGAGTTGCTGCGGATCAATCCCCGGCACGGGGACATGCGCGCCAATCCGGTAGACGATCAGCGCCAGCAGCAGAAATATCAGCCGCCGGCGCAAATCGCCGAATTTCCCTCCCAATCCGATGCTTTTCTCGGCCAAGCTCAGCTCTCGATGCTGCCGCCGGCTTTTTCAATCGCCGCACGCGCACCTTTGGTGACCAGAAGACCGCGCAAGGTCAGTTTGCGCTTCACTTCTCCGGCCAGGATGACTTTCGCCGCCTTGGCGCCGTTGGGCACCACTCCGGCCTGCTTGAGAATCAGCATGTCAATGTCGGTGACCGGTAATTTTTCCAGCGACGACAATCGTACTTGCGCCGTATCTCGCGCCGTTAGCGATACAAAGCCGCGCTTGGGCAAGCGCCGGTGCATGGGCATTTGCCCGCCCTCGAACCCCACTTTGTGGAATCCGCCCGAGCGCGCTTTTTGTCCCTTGTGACCGCGACCCGCGGTTTTTCCCAGGCCGCTGCCAATGCCGCGTCCGACGCGCTTCTTGCTGTGCTTGGAGCCGGCTGCTGGCTTGATTTGATTCAGGCGCATCTAAGCCTCGCACTTCAGTAGGTAATTCACCTTGTTGATCATGCCGCGGACGGCTGGCGTGTCTTCCAACTCCACAGTGTGATTGATGCGCCGCAGCCCGAGGCCGCGCACCGTGGCCCGATGTGACTCGCGCGTACCGATCAAACCGCGCACCAGTGTCACGCGCACGGTTTTGCCTGCTTTCCTGGCGCCGGCGCCAACGGCTTTTTTACTACCGGCCTTTTTTTCGTTTGCCATGGTTTAACCCAGTATTTCCTCAACGGTCTTGCCGCGCTTGGCCGCAATTTCCGACGGCGTGTTCATGCCCTGCAGGCCATTGATCGTCGCACGCACCACGTTGTATGGGTTGGTCGATCCCAGGCACTTTGCCAGGACGTTGGTCACGCCCATGACTTCAAAAATCGCCCGCATCGGTCCGCCG
This sequence comes from Burkholderiales bacterium, assembly GCA_046155535.1. Taxonomy (GTDB): domain Bacteria; phylum Pseudomonadota; class Gammaproteobacteria; order Burkholderiales; family JACQAP01; genus JACQAP01. Next base: position 8,837 of record JBJXFN010000027.1, on the reverse strand, counting down.
GCAATGATGCCGGTACCTTCCGAGGCGGGTTGCATGAAGACTTTGGCCGCCCCGTGTTCTCCGACCACGGAATGCTGGAGCGTGCCATCCTTCAGGCTGACCTTGACCATCTTGCGCCTGGCTTCGTCCATGGCCTTTTGCACCGCAACCGGGACTTCACGCGCCTTTCCCTTTCCCATGCCGATTCCGCCGTCTCCATCGCCAACCACCGTCAGGGCGGCAAAGCCCAGGATGCGGCCGCCTTTGACAACCTTGGTAACCCGGTTGACGGCCACCATCTTCTCCCGCAAACCGTCGGAGCGTTCTTCCTGGTGATGCTGCATTCTGGCCATGTGTGCTCCTTAGAACTTGAGTCCGGCTTCGCGCGCGGCTTCTGCCAACGCCTTTACCCGGCCGTGATACTTGAATCCACCGCGATCAAAAGCCACCTGCTCGACACCCTTGGCTCTGGCTTTTTCGGCGATCAATTTTCCCACCACAGCCGCCGCCTTGACATTGCTGCCATTGGCCAGCTGCTTGCGGACGTCGGGCTCCAGGGAGGACGCCGTGGCCAGCACCTTGCTGGTGGCATCGATGACCTGCGCATAGATATGGTCGTTCGAGCGGTGCACCGCGAGCCTGACTGCTTTTAATTCCGCGATCTTGGCCCGGGTCTGGCGCGCGCGCCGCTGACGGGACTGCTTCTTGTCTATCATGATGTGCCCCGTTATTTCTTCTTGGTTTCCTTGAGCACGACGCGCTCATCGGAATAACGCACACCCTTGCCTTTGTAAGGCTCGGGTGGCCGGTAGCCGCGGACATCCGCAGCCACTTGGCCAACGATCTGTTTGTCGATTCCCTTGATCAGGATTTCGGTCTGCTGCGGCGTTTCGACTTTGATGCCCTTGGGCATCTGGTGCACGACCGGGTGGGAAAATCCCAGCGTCAGATTCAGCTTGTCGCCCTGCGCCTGTGCGCGATAGCCCACGCCGACCAATTGCAGCTTTTTTTCGAAGCCCTTGGTTACGCCCTCCAGCATGTTGGCAACCAGTGCGCGCAGAGTGCCGGACATTGCGTTTGCCTGGCTGGTTTCGTCCAGCACATGGAAGACGATCTGGTCGCCTTCCCGCTTGACCTCCACACCGCCGGAGAGCCCCTGCGAAACCGTTCCGAGAGGGCCTTTGATGGAAATCCGGTCGGCCGCGAGCGTGACTTCCACACCGCGCGGGACTGCTATCGGAAGACTGCCGATTCGTGACATGTTTTTCTCCGTCTCCCGCTCAGGCCACGATGCACAAAACTTCGCCGCCGACGCCGCTTTGCCGCGCCTTGCGGTCGGTCATCACGCCGCGGGAAGTCGAAACGATCGCCACACCCAGGCCATTCATCACTTCGGGAATGTCCTTGGCCGGGCGATAAATCCGTAGTCCGGGGCGACTGACGCGCTCGATGCGTTCGATCACCGGTCGTCCCGCGTAGTACTTCAGGCCAATCTCCAGAACCTTTCGGCCGCCGTCTTCGCGAACCGCAAAATCCTCGACATAACCTTCGTCCTTGAGCACCTTGGCAATCTCGATCTTGAGGTTGCTCATGGGCATCACGACCGAAGTTTTTTCTGCGGTCTGTGCGTTGCGGATACGCGTCAGCATATCGGCGATGGGGTCACTCATGCTCATCCAGAATCTCCTGCTACCAGCTGGCCTTGGTTACGCCCGGAATTTCGCCGCGCATGGCGATTTCTCGCAATTTGCTGCGCGCCAGTCCGAACTTGCTGAACACCCCCCGCGGGCGACCGGTCAGAGCGCAGCGATTTCGCAGCCGCACCGGGCTGGCATTGCGCGGCAACTTCTGCAGCCGCTCGCGCGCCTGCGCACGGTCCTCGTCGGAACTCTTGCTGTTTTGAATGATCGCCAGGATCTCGGCGCGCCGGGCAGCGAATTTCTTCACGGTCAGACGGCGTTTCTTGTCGCGATTGTTCACGGAGATTTTTGCCATTTCGCCCTCAACTCTTGAACGGGAACTTGAAGGCGGAAAGCAGCGCACGCGCTTCCTCGTCCGTCTTCGCCGTGGTGGTGATGGTGATATTCATCCCGCGCAGCGAATCGATCTTGTCGTATTCGATTTCGGGAAAGATGATCTGCTCTTTGACGCCCAGGTTGAAATTCCCGCGGCCGTCGAAAGACCGACCGGAGATGCCGCGGAAGTCGCGGATGCGCGGAATTGCCACCGACACCAGGCGATCCAGGAATTCGTACATCCTGGCACGGCGCAGAGTCACCTTGCAGCCGATCGGGTAATCCTTGCGGATTTTGAATCCGGCGATCGATTTCTTGGCCTTGGTCACCACCGGTTTCTGACCGGCGATCTTGACCATGTCTCCAACCGCGTTCTCCAGAATCTTCTTGTCGTTGACCGCTTCGCCCACACCCATGTTGAGCACGATTTTTTCGATGCGCGGCACCTGCATGCTGCTCTTGTATTCAAACTGCTTCATCAGCGCCGGAATCACCGTGTCGCGATAGTGCTCCTGCAGGCGCGCCTTCTGTGTGCCACCTGCCGTGCTGGCGGCAGCTGCCGCCGTTTTTGCCGTTTTCGCCTTTGCCATGGATTCCCCTTACGCGTCCAGCATTTCGCCGTTGGAGCGAAAAATGCGCACCGTGCGGCCGTCTTCGAGCCGCTTGACCCCGACCCGGTCGGGCTTTCGGGTGGTGCCGTTGAAAATCGCCACGTTCGAGACGTGGATCGGCATCTCCTTGTCCACAATGCCGCCGGTGGCGCCTTTCATCGGATTGGGCTTCTGGTGTTTCTTGACGCGGTTGGCACCCTCCACCAACACCCGGTTCTCCCCCAGCACCCGCAGCACGGTGCCGCGCTTGCCTTTGTCCTTGCCGGTGGTGACAACGACGTTGTCGCCTTTTCGAATTTTTTGCATGGTTGGGACCTCAGAGCACTTCCGGAGCAAGCGAGACAATTTTCATGAAGCGCTCGTTGCGCAATTCGCGGGTGACCGGCCCGAAAATACGGGTGCCGATGGGTTCTAGCTTGGCATTGAGCAACACTGCCGCGTTGGCATCGAACTTCACCAGCGAGCCGTCCTGCCGGCGCACGCCGCTGCGCGTGCGCACCACCACGGCGTGGTAGATCTCGCCTTTCTTCACGCGACCACGCGGGGCACAGTCCTTGATGCTGACCTTGATGACGTCGCCAACACCTGCGTAACGCCGCTTGGAGCCGCCCAGAACCTTGATGCACATCACGGAGCGTGCACCGGTATTGTCGGCAACATCCAGCCTGCTTTGCATTTGAATCATGTTCTTGTTCTCTCTCCAACTTCGCCTGCCCGTCTGGCAGACCAGTTTTGGAACCCGTCCGGGTCAGAATTCCGGTGAGCCAGAAAATCAGCGCTCCCGGGAAAAAGGCGGCATTCTAGGGAGTTTCCCGTTCCCCGACAAGCATCAAATATCCTCGCGGGCTTTTTCCACCAGCTTGACCACCTTCCAGCTCTTGGTCTTGGACAGCGGGCGGGTCTCTTCGATGGTCACCACGTCGCCCGGATGAAATTCGCGGTTTTCATCGTGAGCATGGTATTTCTTGGAACGGCTGATGAACTTGCCATACAGCGGGTGCTTGACTTTGCGCTCGACCAGAACCGTTACGGTCTTGTTCATTTTGTCGCTGACGACCCGGCCCGTCAGTTGGCGGGCATTGGAAGATGTCTGGTTCATGGGGTTGCGGCCTTTTCACCGATGAGGGTGCGAACGCGTGCGATGTCGCGGCGCACCTTCTTGAGTTCGCTATTGTTGGTCAGTTGTTGCGTGGCGGCCTGCATGCGCAGGGAAAACTGAGCCTTGAGCAAAGCGTTCAGCTCCTTGTCCAGTTCCGCGGCGGACTTGGTCCGCAATTCCTTGGCTTTCATCGCTTACCCTACCTGTCTGATCACAAAGGTGGTCTGGATCGGCAGCTTTGCCGCAGCCAGACGAAACGCTTCTCTGGCCATGGTTTCGTCCACACCATCCATTTCGTACAACACTTTTCCGGGCTGAATCTCCGCCACGAAATATTCCGGATTGCCCTTGCCGTTGCCCATGCGGACCTCAGCAGGCTTCTGGGAGATCGGCTTGTCCGGAAAGATCCGGATCCAGACCCGGCCACCACGCTTGATGTGGCGAGTCATCGCCCGCCGCGCCGCTTCAATCTGGCGCGCGGTCAATCGCCCGCGACCGACGGCCTTCAAACCAAATTCGCCAAAACTGACCTTCGCACCCCGGGTTGCCACTCCGGTATTGCGGCCTTTTTGTTGTTTGCGGTACTTGGACCTAGCTGGCTGCAGCATTCTTCGCTCCTCGTCTTGGCCGGCGCTCCGGATCGGCTGCAGGTGCCGGTGCCGCTACCGGCTGTTCGCCGCGACCGAGCAACTCGCCCTTGAATACCCACACCTTGATGCCAATCACCCCATAGGTCGTCTTGGCCTCGGAGACGCCGTAATCGATGTCTGCACGCAGGGTATGAAGCGGTACGCGGCCTTCGCGGTACCATTCCCTTCGAGCGATCTCGATGCCGTTCAGGCGTCCGGCGCTCATGATCTTGATGCCCTGGGCGCCGAGGCGCATGGCATTTTGCATCGCCCGTTTCATCGCCCGCCGGAACATGATGCGTTTTTCGAGTTGCTGGGCAATCGAATCCGCAATCAACTGGGCATCGACTTCGGGCTTGCGGACTTCCTCGATGTTGACATGCACCGGAACACCCATCAGGCGCTGCAACTCCGCGCGCAAGGCCTCGATGTCTTCGCCCTTTTTCCCGATCACCACGCCGGGCCGCGCGCTGTGCACCGTGATCTTGGCGTTCTTGGCCGGACGCTCGATGATGATCTTGCTCACCGCCGCGTGGGCGAGCTTCTTTTTCAGAAAATCGCGGACCTTGATGTCTTCGTGCAACATGCCCGGAAAATTCTTGCTGTTCGAATACCAGCGCGAGGTCCAGTTACGCTGAACCGAAAGGCGGAATCCCGTGGGGTGTATTTTTTGTCCCATGCTCTACTCCTTGTCCCCGACCGTCAGAAAAATGTGGCAGGTTGGCTTCGTGATCTTGAAGCCGCGGCCCTTGGCCCTGGGCATGAAGCGTTTCAAGCTCGCACCCTGGTCGATGTGTATGGTGCGCACCGCCAGTTCGTCGATGTCCGCCCCGTCGTTGTGTTCCGCATTGGCGATGGCCGACTCGAGCACCTTGCGGATGATTTTTGCGCCCTTTTTCGGGCTGAATTGCAGCAGGCTCAGCGCCCGGTCCACTGGCAGGCCGCGGATCTGGTCGGCGACCAGCCGGCCCTTCTGGGCCGACAGGCGCACACCTCGTAATACAGCAGAAGTTTTCATATGTATTTTTCCTCGCCGCCTTTATTTCTTGGGGGGCGAACTGGGCGCCACCGCGGCTTTTTTGTCTCCGGTGTGTCCCTTGAAGGTACGGGTCAGCGCGAATTCGCCAAGCTTGTGACCGACCATGTTCTCGCTGATATACACCGGGACATGTTGCCGTCCGTTGTGAATCGCAATGGTCAGGCCGACAAAGTCGGGCAGGATGGTGGAACGCCTCGACCAGGTTTTGATCGGTTTCTTGTCTTTGCCGGCGCGGGCCGCCTCCACTTTCCCGATGAGGTGGAGATCGACGAACGGGCCTTTCTTGATCGAACGTGCCATATGTCCTTACCCCTTACTTGCCATGACGATCCCGCACAATCATGCTGCGGGTGCGTTTGTTGCTGCGAGTCTTGTAACCCTTGGTTGGCGTTCCCCACGGACTCACCGGATCGCGGCCGGCGGCGGTCTTGCCTTCGCCCCCACCGTGCGGGTGATCGATCGGATTCATGGCTACACCGCGTACCGTCGGACGCACACCGCGCCAGCGGACACGGCCGGCCTTGCCGATCGATTCCAGATTGTGTTCCTCGTTGCCGACTTCGCCGATCGTTGCGCGGCAGTCCACGTGCACTTTGCGGATTTCGCCGGAGCGCAGCCGCAATTGCGCATATGTGCCTTCGCGCGCAAGCAACTGCACCGAGGTGCCCGCCGAGCGCGCCAGTTGCGCTCCTTTGCCCGGCAGCATTTCCACACAATGCACTGTGCTGCCAACCGGTATATTGCGCAGGGGCAGGGTGTTGCCGGTTTTGATGGGGGCTTCAGAACCGTTGATGAATTCCTGGCCGACGACTACGCCCTTGGGCGCAATCACGTAGCGCCGCTCGCCATCCGCGTAACAAATCAGGGCCAGATTCGCGCTGCGGTTCGGATCGTATTCGAGCCGTTCCACACGCGCCACGATGCCGTCCTTGTTGCGCAGAAAATCGACGATGCGGTAGTGATGCTTGTGCCCGCCGCCCTGGTGGCGCGTGGTGATATGGCCGAGGTTGTTGCGCCCGGCCCGCTTGCTCAATTTTTCGGTAAGCGCCGGCACCGGCCCGCCCTTGTGCAGGTTCGGATTGACGACCTTGACCAGCGCGCGGCGGCCGGGGGAAGTGGGTTTGACTTTGATCAGTGCCATGATTATTTGGCCTCCTGCGCGGCAAAGTTGATTTCCTGCCCTGGCTTCAGGCACACATAGGCCTTCTTCCAGTGCGCACGGCGCCCCATGAATCGGCCGAAGCGTTTTTCCTTGCCTTTGACGTTGGAAACCTGGACGTTCTTGACTTCCACTTTGAAAAGCAACTCGACAGCCGCCTTGATTTCAGGCTTGGTCGCGTTAGCCGCCACGTGAAAAATCACCTGCTCGTTCTTGTCGGCGACGAAGGTGCTTTTTTCCGACACCACTGGTGCCAGCAGCACCTGGAACAGCCGTTCCTGTTTGAAGCCACCCGATTTGGTTGCAGTCGCATTCATGCCAGCATCTCCTCGAACTTCGCGACCGCCGCCTTGGTGATCACCGTATGGTTGAATCGCAACAGACTGATCGGATCGGCCTGCCCTGGCTCCAGCACCAGCACGTTCGGCAGATTCCGCGCCGAGAGTCGAAGATTCTGATCCAGCTTGTCGGTGATGATCAGCACGCTGTCCATCCCCATTCCCTTGACCTTTTGCGCGAGTTGCTTGGTCTTGGGTGACTGCACGGCAAAACTCTCGACGACCGCAATGCGGTCTTCACGCGCCAGTTGCGACAAGATGGCCGCCAGCCCCGCACGAAACATCTTGCGGTTGACCTTGTGGCTGAAATTTTCCGTGGCACTGTTGGGGAAGATCTTTCCGCCACCACGCCACAACGGGCTGGAGGCCATCCCCGCGCGGGCGCGCCCGGTGCCTTTTTGGCGCCAGGGCTTGCGGGTAGATTTGGCAATATCGCTGCGGCCCTTTTGCGCCCGCGTACCCAGCCGGGAATTGGCCATGTAGGCGGTGACCACCTGATGCACCAGCGATTCATTGTATTCACGCGCAAACAACGCGTCCGATGCGCTGACACTGGCGGTCGACTGGCCCTGATCGTTGATCATTTTGAGTTCCATCACGCAGCCCTCGCCTTGACGGACGGATGCACAATCAGGTCGGCACCTTCGCTGCCCGGAACCGAACCCCGGATCAGCAACAACTGCCGTTCTGCATCCACACGGACAATCTGCAATTTCTGCGCAGTGCGCGTTACGGCACCAAGATGTCCGGACATTTTCTTGCCGGGAAACACGCGGCCGGGATCCTGCGCCATACCGAGGGAGCCCGCGGAATTATGCGAAACCGAGTTGCCGTGCGAGGCGCGATTCGAGGAAAAGTGATAGCGCTTGATGGCGCCCGCATAGCCCTTGCCGATGGAAGTGCCGGTAACATCCACCAGTTGACCGGGCTTGAAGATGTCCGCGCCCACCTGACCGCCCAGTTTCAGGCTGGCAAGCTGCCCGGCATCGACCCGGAATTCTTTCAGGATATGCCCCGCCTCGACGGCGGCCTTGGCAAAATGCCCGGCCGAGGCCTTGTTGACGCGGCTGGCGCGACGTTTTCCGAAGGTCACCTGCACCGCGCTGTAACCATCGGTTTCAGGTGTCTTGATCTGGGTCACGCGATTGTTCGACACGTCCACGACCGTCACCGGGACGGTGTCACCGTCATCGGTAAATAGTCTTGTCATGCCGATCTTGCGACCGACTAGTCCTAAGCTCATTTTTCTATCCTCTTCAGAGGCGCCGGCTGCAATTGGCCGGCAAAAAGTACTCAACCTGCGTTTTCATCCAGACATCCCGTGGCGCTTATGTTTGCGCCATCGGGCCATCCGTCCATTACAACTTGATTTCCACGTCCACGCCAGCCGGCAAATCGAGCTTCATCAAGGCGTCCACCGTCTTGTCGGTGGGGTCGATGATGTCCATCAGCCGCAGGTGAGTACGGATTTCGAACTGGTCCCGCGATGTCTTGTTCACATGCGGGCTGCGCAACACGTCGAAGCGTTCGATGCGGGTGGGTAAGGGTACGGGACCTTTGACCACGGCACCGGTCCGTTTGGCAGTTTCGACAATTTCGAGCGCGGACTGATCGATCAGCCGATAGTCGAAGGCCTTCAGACGGATGCGGATTTTCTGACTTTGCATGTTGTTATTCCAGTATTTTGGCGACGACACCGGCGCCCACGGTACGGCCGCCTTCGCGAATGGCAAAGCGCAAGCCCTCTTCCATCGCAATCGGCTGGATCAACTGCACCGTGATCGCAATGTTGTCCCCGGGCATCACCATCTCAGTGCCCGCCGGCAGTTCCACCGAGCCGGTCACGTCCGTGGTGCGAAAGTAAAACTGCGGCCGGTATCCGTTGAAAAACGGCGTGTGACGACCCCCTTCTTCCTTGGACAATACGTACACCTCGGCGGTGAATTTGGTGTGCGGGTTGATCGAGCC
>JBJXFN010000024.1:0-7459 GCA_046155535.1 Burkholderiales bacterium | reverse complement strand
CGAACTCGTATTGCAGGATTTCCCCAGTGTGCTTTCGCCATTTCAGGTGGTCGCCGTATTGCTGCTCCAGCTTGTTCGGTTGCCCAGGCACGCGCCGCACAGTTCGACCGCGTGCTTTGAACCTGATGTGTCCCGGCATTATCGTCGCTCCCTTGCCTTGTGCCCGCGTGTCACTTCCAGCCAGTCCTGTCGAACCCACGCCAGACGCTCCGGTGGCTCCCATTTTCGCCAAAAGATAATTCATTCAAATTCTAGGGGGTCCTTAGAGGGGGCCTCCCCTCGCGTACGCGATAGCGATTTTTATAGATACATATAGAATTAATATGAATTATGTAGTCATCTTGCCCATCTTAACGCAAAGCGATACTGAACAAAAATCAACTGACTGAACAACAGTTCTGTATAGAATTAACATGAATTAGAGATTCGCTTATGCGTGTCTGTCTGATACGTATACGTGCGTGCGCCGCCCGGAACCGTTTTTTGTGGCCATTAAAACCCGCCCCGCCGACTGCAAGTTGTCAAGCACCTCGGAACGCTCCCTGGGCTTCATGGCCTGCGTCGCTCGGCAAAGCTCTGTCCCGGTCAGCCCCCGCGGCCCGGCGTCGTCTATGAGCCTGTAAACGCGCTTCCCGTGGCTGTCAAAAATGCCGTCGGCGATGTGCCGATCGGCCAGGTACTCCATCCGCAAGGTTAGGTGCCTGACCACCTGGCAGCCCCACACAGCCGCGTCGCCGCTGACCTGGCTGGTTTCCCGGCTTTCGCTCACCGCGTACAGCAGCGCCAGTTTGCGGGCCTTCTCGTGCGCCCTGGCCCAGAGCGCCTCCCGCACTCCCCCCGTGGCAGATGTTTTCTCGCAATCGGCGGAAAAGTCCCGGAATTGCTGCCGCGCGTCCGGTGAATCGTCGATCATTCGCGGCCGGGGGATCCCCGCCGACAGCAGCCCCCCCGGCTGATAGTCCCTCCACCAGGCAAGTTGCTCGATCAGACTTTCTGGCGGTCGATCTTCTGCCGTCGCGGTCTCAACAAGTTCTGGCGGATCGCTTGGCGCCTCGAATGCCAGCAGCCGCCCAATGAACCCGTCTTTGATCGATTCAGTAGTGAGTGCCGCGAAAAACGACTCGGGAACCGTGGTTCCGTACAAGCAAGCGTGCGGCTGTTCAATGCGCTTGACTTTGTTCGTTTCGGCATACGCTGGCCCAACGAATAGGCTATTCGAGCTGGTGAACATTTTTAGCAGTACGGTAATCACGTTTGACAAATGTGGCATGGCTCCGGCTGCATTGGCGGTTTTCATAAACCTGCCCATCTCGTCAAGCTGGAACAAAATCTCCGGCACGTCGCTTACCGCACAAATCAGCCCCGCGTGACTGCCGAAGTCCTCTGGGCCAATTCGCTTATCTAGGTTGGCGAGTTGCAGCAACAGTTTATTCACTTTTCGCGCGTGCTCTTTTCCGCGGCCGCTCCCTGCCACGCCCATCGTGTAGATGTTCGTCCGCGTCCCCAGTCGATCGGTAATTCGTCTGCCGGTGATCGTCCCCATGAGCGCGATTGCCCCGGCCAAGGCCAATACCGGCTGGGGACGATGCGCCGTCGCCAGGTTGTACGAAATCACCTCTCCGATCAGCCCCGGCACTCCGCAGAACGACTCATCGAGCGGCCCCGGGTCGGGAATCGCGACAGCTTTTTCAACGTCCTCCTTTGCCCAGCCCTCTACGATGGCCTGGGTCACCTGATCCGGCTCGTACCGCGCGACGCTCCATGCGATCTTGTCTACTTCCTTTTCGTCCAGCGGCGGGACGCAGCGCGTTTCGTTGATCCCCTTGAGCGCGTTGCGGATTTCGGATTCTGTCCATCCAAGCCGCCTGACGGCCCCGGCGTGTCGCGTCAGTCCATCGTTGCGCGAGCCCTCCCGCATTTGCTGCGTCGAGTCTTTTACCGATGGGCGCCGTCGCGTCTCGACTGAAGCCAGAAGGTCAATCACCCAGGCCGGCGGGAGGGGCAGTTGATCCGCCGGGAAAGTCAGCTCCCAGGCCGGGAGCCATTCGTACCGCCCGGCATCCGTTATGCTCGGGGGGACGACCACGTAGCCCCCGTTGGCCCGCGTGTCCACTCGATGCCCGTTGATGTTCGTCCGGCATCGCCAATCGGCCCCGGCTGGCTGCCGGAACCAGCAGTGACGGCCGCCCCGCGGAGTAACGCTCACCGCCCCACGCTGTAGTGAATCCATCCGCGATTGATCGGCCAACCAGACGTTTTGGCTTCCATCCTCCATCGGGTCCAAGTCAATGACCAGCAGCCCCTCGGTGTTGACTCCGATATTTGCCTCGGGCCACATGCTCCACCATTCCGAAATCTTCTCTTGATCCGTCGTCGCGTCGTCGTGCCCGTGCATCGTCGCCGGGAGTTTTGTTCCGGCGCGACAGGGGAACACTCGATACCCGAGTTCCGCGAGTTGCAGGGCTGTATTAACGTGGCTCAAGGTTTCACATCCGTGCTAAAACGGCACTTCGAAATTCTGCGTTCCCTCTGGTACCGGGAATTCAAATGGCTCGGCTGCCGTTTCGAATTGCGGTGCGCCGCAGACCGGGCATTCGGTATGCTCGATTTGCAGTCGCTCCCCACATTGATTGCATTCCAAAACGATTTCCGGGATCGGCCCGATTTCATATTTCACGATCCGCGGGAACTTGTCGTTTGTTTTTGACTCAACGGTAATTGCCAGCGTGTTGGCAATGGCCCCGGCCTCGCACGCCGCCAGCGCCGATTCGCAGTCGGATGGGATCGGATCATTCGACCTGGCACGCCACCAGGCTTCCGCTTTCTGCCGCGCGTACCCGGTATGCTCAAAACAAATCCATTCGTCGCGCCAGCAGTTCCAATGGTCGTTCAGGTTGCCGCCTTCAACGATCCGGTATCGCACCCGCAGCGTGCATGGGGCGCCCTCTTCCCAGCCCTTTTTTCTGTGAATAAAATACCGAACGTCATAGACGCGCAGTTCCTCACGGGTTGTGACGCTGAGGATTTCCGCCTCGGCAGGCTTCGCGTCGTGTGTTCGTGGCGGATTTCGATCGAATAAAAAACCGCACTCCGGACATTCAGTTGCCGCGAGCGAAATGTACTCTTGACAACCTGGGCAAACTTTCTGCGGCGGCGGTTTGGTTTCGCCGGGTTTCCGGTTTCGCGGCTGCACATGGTCAATCGGCCCATGCCGATCGACGTTGTTTCCGAAGTCGAGAACCAGGCAGTTTTCTTTTCCTGGTGCGATCCGGAACCCCCGTCCAACCATCTGATAGTACAGCCCTGGCGATGCCGTGGGCCGCAGCAACGCAATGCAGTCCACGTTCGGCGCGTCGAAGCCAGTCGTCAGGACGTTTACATTGACGAGATATTTCAGCGCACCGCTCTTGAAGTCGGCAATGTGCTTGGCCCGATCAAAGTCGATCGACTCCCCGGTGATCAACTCCACCGCGTTGCCCTGAATCATCCGCAGCGTCTTTTGCACAGCCTCGGCGTGTTCGATGCCCGTACAGAAAATCAGCACCGATCGCCGGTCCTCTGTTCGCTTGACGATTTGGGCGCACGCTTCATTCACGATTTGCATCATGAGGCCTGACGCTTCCGATTCGACGAACTCGCCCCGCTTGATGTGCAGGCCCGACGTATCGACCTGCTTGCCGCATTTGCTTTTTAGTGGCGACAAGAACCCCTCGTCGATTAACTGCCTGACACCGATCTCATAAACGATCTCGGCAAACATTTCTTCCGGCCCGTGTAGCCAGCCGGTCCCGGTTCGGTAAGGTGTCGCCGTCAGCCCGGCGATTCTGGTGTGTGGCGAAAGCTGTTTCATGTCGTCTATGAACGTCCGGTATCGCCCGAACCCGCTCGGCGGGATCAAGTGTGCCTCGTCAACGATGATCAGGTCGCGCGGCCCGAGTTCCTTTGCCCGATCGAACACCGATTGGATTCCCGCAACCACAACCGGCGGCCTCACGTCTCGCGAACCAAGGCCAGCCGAATAGACGCCCGTCCACAGGCCTGGAAACTCGCGGCCAATCGTTCCGGCGGTTTGTTCCAATAGCTCTTTCACGTGCGCCAGCACGACCACCCGGCCTTGCCATTTCGTCACCGCGTCATTGCACAGGCTGGCGATGACTGGTGTCTTGCCACCGCCAGTGGGAATGACGATCAGCGGGTTGCCGTCGTTGTCCGGCATCCAGCGATAGGCCGCTTCCAGTGCGGCGGTTTGGTAGTGGCGGAGTTGCATTTAATGTTGCCTGTGTATCCCTTCGTGGCAAGCCTCGCAAATTGAAATGAGGTCTCGCAACTCTTCTCTGAATACGTTTTTATACGTTGTGTGGTGAACCTGAATGGCCGCAGCGGAGTTGCATTTTCGGCAAGTGTACTCGTCACGTTCCAGTACGATTTGCCTCTTGACTTTCCATTCCTGAGATTTCAAATATTCTCGATACTCTCGCCGCCGATACTTGCGCTTTCCTGTTCTGCCGAGTTTCATTTCAATCAAATATGACGACACGACTCTGCATTCGTATGCGTCGCTCCCGTAAGCCTCTATCGCTTCTTCCGCATGAATTGCCGTCGTTTTCCCGCAATCTCGACACGCCGAATAGAACATCGTGTGATCAACGTATTGCACCCTCAAAAGCTCGTTGTGGCTGTGTGTGCATCCCATTCTTTTTCCCTCCGTGAAAATCCCGCCCGTCGAATCGAACGACGGCAGCCCCTTGCGGGACTGCTGGCAACTACGCCCGCTTCTGCCAGGGGGCCGCGTTCCCTGCTTGGCCCTGTTCGCCAGTTGCGGCCGGTGCCGCTGTCAGCGATTCGTATTTGACGATCCGCACGTCTTTGCCCTGGCCATCTTTCCGCGGCTTGTGCTTGATCGTGATCCGGCATCGCTTCAGGTGCAGCTCTTCCGATGATCGCGGCTGCATCACACCTGTGGCCCGGCAGATTGCCGAAAGTTCAGCCTTGGCAATGTTGACGGCCTGCGCCGACGGATTGTCGAGGTTCAAGTTTGTCCAGGCTTGACGCTTGGCATACTTTCCGTCGCTCACGCTCCACGTGAGCGCGAGATACTTCCCTTTACCGTCCTTCGTTCCCTTCTCTTCGCTCTTGATAATCTCCGCCACGTATTGCCCCTCGGGCAAGTCGTCGAATCCTGCGCTCGGCTCAACAGCGTTCGCGTCAAATCCTGTAATCAGACTCATGGTTTTTTCCTCTCGTGCGTTTAGTAAGGTGTTGTTGCAAGTTCAGTTTTTTTTGCAGTGTTTACAGCTTCCCAGTACGACGCGAATGCCAGCGGCAATTCGTTCGGCAGGCTCAGACGGTTTTTCGCAAGGTGGCTAGGCTGCTCAGTCGTGTACAGCAGTCGCTCGCCAGCAGACACGCCGCGGGACTCGGTCTTGCTGCCTTGCGGCTTGGCGACAGTCACAACGCGCATCCTGGCGAACAGCACCTCATCAACCCACTCCTGCAAAAGCGAGCTGGCCGATTTGTGCAGGTTCGGCTCGTACCGGTCGTATGGATCGGTCTGCGGGTCTTCGAAGCGCTGCACCTTGCTGTGCGCAATGATGATGGCCATCATTGCTGGTGTTCGCTCACCGCATTGGTCCAGCAGGCCGATAACCTGCTCCCAGTATTTGGCGGCGAATCCGTAGCCTTTGCCGAATCCGAACTCTTCGATTGAGTTCTTGCCGCCGTCGGCGCAAACCTGGTTCCAGATCAGCGTCTCTAACCAGTCGGCGGAATCGATTACAGCGGCCTCAAACTCGTGCTGGCCAGTCGCCACGGAATGCAGGTTCGTCATGAACTGGCCATATGACTTCGCAACCGGAAAGCTCTTCACTTTTAGGTCACGCAACCCGTCCTCAGTCGGAATAAAAACCGGTTTCGGAGCACACGATCCGAACGTGCTTTTCCCGATTCCGTGCGTTCCGTAAATCAGCACTCGCCGCGGTCTTGGTTCCGCGTTGCTGTCGATCAGATTTTCTAGCATTTTGCGTTTTCCATTCTTGAGTTGGTGGGCTTTGGGTTTAGGCTTCTGCGGACTGAGATTCCTGCTTTTTGTTTTTCGGCTTGCGAGTCTTTTTGCCGCCGACGGCCTTCTGAATGGCCTTCAGCTTGTCGAGTCTCTCTTGTGTTCTGGCGATTTCTCCCGCGATAAATTCCGGCGTAAAATCGTCCAGGGCTTCCAGCAAAGTTGAAACGTCGCTCATGTCTTTTCCCTCTTTCGTCAAGTGAAACCGAACTAATAAAAGTGGCACGGCACCCGCACTCCCTATCTCACATTCTCCACGGTCCAAAGTCGCTCAATCTCTTCGCGGATTTCGTCGCCGAATTCCGCAGCCATCGCCACGCAGTAGTTTTCTTCCAGGTCGGACACGTCGATTTGCAGCCACAGGGCATCGAGGCGAAATGATCCGGTCAATGTCAATCGACTACGCCGTAACAGGTATTCCCCCTCCACCGGCTCGACGTTGATATCATCGATGCAAAGCGTGTCCGTCTCCGCGTCGTATTGGACTGTCGCCTTAACATCGAGCGTCCAGCGTGCGCGGTCGGATTTGATTTTGATGCGGGCTTTCATGGCTGGTCTTCCACAAATTTACGCGCCACGGAACGAGCCAAATCGATTGCCGCCAGCGCCACGTCTCGGATTGCGCGAATCGGCTCTTGGCTTTCGATGTGGTTCGATGTTCCGAGTTTAATCTTCAGCACCTCGGTAAGCGCCTCTTCCGCTTTTGCCCTGTCCTCTACGGTCTTCTCATAGGCTTCGAATACCGCCGCAATGTTTCCCGAGTCGCGCCCAGATTCCGCGAGCTGATGATTCGCAATTCGCTTAGCGCCACCAACGGTTCCCTTGGCGATCCCCTCAATTCTGTCTGTGTTCATTGCGTCCCCATTTCGTTGTTCATGGATCAATCGTCCTCCCCGAAGTCGTACCGCATCGGTTGCAGCCGCTTGGCGTTCCACTGCAAGATTGCCAATTTCTCGCCGCCCTCGGTCACCACCACGCGATGCCCGCAGCGCTGGCAAATAATATCGCACCAGCCCGGCAGCAACGCCGATGTGTTTACATCCTGCATTTCGCATTTACACTCGCGGCACGGATTGAGTTGTTCGGCGGTCATGTCTCCTGTCCTCCAGGCTTAGCGGTGACCCAGGGAGTCGAACCCCGGTCTGCGTGCTCGCGACACGTCGCAGCGCAATCTCCCTCTCGGCCAGCATGTCGTATCTGGTTCTCCGAGAGTCACCACCTTGTTGCGGTCGCCAGCCGAGTCCATCCGCCTGCAACCGCTCGCCCGTATCAGTGTCCTTCCAGGCCGAGCACGCCTGCCACAGGTTTCGCACATCCATGCACGCATGCCACCCGAGTAAGCTCCGCCTTGCTATTGCGCGTCCTGCGCGGGGATACGGCGGTCGCCCCCTTCCACGTGGT
>JBJXFN010000020.1:0-36102 GCA_046155535.1 Burkholderiales bacterium | reverse complement strand
ACTTGTCGCCGGTCTTGATGATGCGGCCGCCTTCGATGACGTGCACGTAATCGGGAAGGATGTAGTTGAGCAGACGCTGATAATGCGTCACCAGGACGGTGGCCGTTTGCGCGTTGTGCAGACGGTTCACGCCATTGGCCACCACGCGCAAGGCGTCGATGTCCAGACCGGAGTCGGTCTCATCGAGCACCGCCAACTTTGGCTCCAGCAACGCCATCTGGAGAATTTCATTGCGTTTTTTCTCGCCCCCGGAAAATCCGGCATTGACGCTTCTGGCCAGGAAGGACGCGTCCATTTCCAGCAATTTCATTTTTGCGCGCACAAAGTCGTCGAACTCGATCGGATCGAGTTCCTCCTTGCCGCGCGCGCCCAACACGGTGTTGTAAGCCAGACGCAGAAAGGAACTGTTGGTCACGCCGGGCACTTCGATCGGGTATTGAAACCCCAAAAACAATCCGGCACGGGCACGTTCTTCCGGTGCCAGGTCGAGAAGGTTTTTGCCATCAAAGAGGACCTCGCCGCCGGTGACTTCGTACGACGGATGCCCGCACAACACCTTGGCAAAGGTACTTTTCCCGGAACCGTTCGGGCCCATGATGGCATGCACCTCGCCGGCGCGAACCGTGAAGTTGATGCCCTTGAGAATATTGCGCTCTCCGATTTTCGCCGTCAGATTGCGTACTTCGAGCAGCACCGGCGCATTGTCCCGGATCATCCGACACTTCCTTCCAGTTTGAGGCCCAGCAGCTTGGTTGCTTCGACCGCGAATTCCATTGGCAACTGCACAAATACGTCCTGAACGAAACCATTAATAATCATGGACACCGCATCTTCGCTTCCGATGCCGCGGCTGGCGAAATAGAACAACTGGTCTTCGCCGATCTTCGAGGTTGAGGCTTCGTGTTCGACTTTGGCCGACGGGTTTTGGACCTGTATGTAGGGAAAGGTATTGGCCCCGCAGTGCGCGCCGATCAGCATCGAGTCGCATTGCGAATAATTGCGGGCGCCTTCGGCGCGCGCGCCCATCTTGACCAGTCCGCGATAACTGTTGTTCGAGTACCCGGCGGAGATGCCCTTGGAGATGATCTTGCTGCGCGTATTGCGCCCGATGTGGACCATCTTGGTGCCGGTATCGGCCTGCTGGCGATGATTGGTCAGGGCCACCGAATAAAACTCCCCGACCGAGTCGTCGCCCAGCAGGATGCACGACGGATACTTCCAGGTGATGGCGGACCCGGTTTCCACCTGGGTCCAGGAGATTTTCGAACCCACGCCCTTGCACAGGCCGCGCTTGGTGACAAAGTTGTAGATGCCGCCTTTGCCGTTTTCGTCTCCGGCATACCAATTCTGCACGGTCGAATACTTGATTTCCGCGCGGTCCAGCGCCACCAGTTCAACCACGGCCGCATGCAACTGATTGGTATCGAACTTGGGCGCGGTGCACCCTTCCAGATAGGATACGTGCGCGCCTTCCTCGGCAACAATCAATGTGCGTTCGAACTGTCCAGACTCCTGGGTGTTGATCCGGAAGTAGGTGGACAGCTCCATCGGGCAACGCACGCCCTTCGGGATGAAACAGAAAGAACCGTCGGTAAACACCGCGGAATTCAGCGCCGCATAGAAATTGTCCGCATGCGGCACCACGCTGCCCAGATACTTTCGCACCAGCTCCGGGTGCTCCTGGACGGCTTCCGAGAACGAGCAAAAAATGACGCCCACTTCGGCAAGTTTTTTCTTGTAGGTCGTGGCCACCGACACGCTGTCGAAAATCACATCCACCGCCACGCCGGCCAGCGCCTTGCGCTCGTTCATCGGCACGCCGAGTTTTTCAAACGTGCGCAGCAGCTCGGGATCCACCTCATCCATGGAGGCGAGCTTCTTCGGCTTCGGTGCGGAGAAATAACTGATGTCCTGGAAATCGATTTTCGGATAGTGCACGTTGGGCCACGCCGGCTCGCGCATCGTCAGCCAGTGCCGGTAGGCGTTGAGGCGAAACTCCAGAAGCCAGGCCGGTTCGTTCTTCTTCGACGAAATCAGCCGGATCACGTCTTCGTTCAGGCCCTTGGCCACCACATCGGATTCGATGTCGGTCACGAACCCGTGTTTGTAGGGCTGATTGACCAGATTCTGGATAACGGCACTCATGTGCGATCAGGCTCGCGCAACCACGTCCGGATTGATGGTGAAACTCTCCCCGCAGCCGCATTGCGCGGTGGCCTTGGGATTCTTGACGTCGAACGACTCGTTCAGGCCCTCGCGCACGAAGTCGAGTACGGCGCCGTCCACATAGGGCAAGCTTTCCCGGTCCACCACCACGGTGACCTCTCCGGTCCGAAACACCTGGTCGTCCGCGCGCGTCTCCCTGGCGTAGTCGAAGGTGTAAGCCAGCCCAGAACAACCGACCTTCTTGACGCCAAAGCGCAAGGCCATCCCGCCCTGCCTGGCCAGTGCCTTCTGAATATGTCTTGCCGCTTTTTCCGTTACGGTAATCGCCATGGGTGCCTTCCTTTCAAACGCCGCCTTTCAAGCTTTTCCAATTCCTGCTATCGAACACATCGGTTTGCGTCCCTATCGCATCGGACTTGCCGACTTCGGTTTGGTGGCAATTTTTCTCTTGTCATGCAGGGTCATCACCGCCACCTGGCCAGTCTTGCGCTGTTGGCGCGAGACCATGTCGCCCAGGGTCACCGCCCGCAAATGTTCGAAAATATGGGCATTCAATTCCATCCACAAATCGTGGGTGATGCATTTCTGGTCGTCGCGGCAATTTTCCTTGCCGCCACATTGGGTGGCGTCGATCGGCTCGTCCACAGCCAGAATGATGTCGGCCACCGACACCTCCCGGGCTGCTCTCGCGAGCCGATAACCACCACCGGGCCCGCGCACACTGCCGACCAGTTGCCTGCGCCGCAATTTTCCGAACAACTGCTCCAGATAGGACAGCGAGATTCGCTGGCGTTCACTGATATCGGCGAGCGCGACCGGTCCTTCGCCCGCATTCAGGGCAAGATCGATCATTGCCGTGACTGCAAATCGTCCCTTGGTCGTGAGCCGCATGGAGGTTCCCGTTTAAAACCATCAAGTTAACAGCACGTTGGCAATCAACGCCTTGCGGCGGAGTATAGTTAATCCCGACTACTTTAGTCAACAATTCGATTCAGGTAAGCGGGATCGAATTTGTCCGCCGTCGCGCGCTCATCTTCCACGGCGACCCCCATTTTTTTCAACTGCTCCAGGATGTAGTCAATCCGGCGATCGGCCGACACCGTGTGGTCGACCAGTCCGTGAATCGCCTTGACCACCGGGTCATTCATGTCCGCTCCGATGCCATAGGCGGAGAATCCCATTTTCGCGGCGGTTTCTTCGCGCGCGGTCTTGGTCTGATCGTCCAGCACACGCGCCGGAATGCCAATGGCCGTGGCACCCGGCGGCACGTCGCGCACCACGACCGCGTTGGAACCAACCTTGGCGCCCGCCCCGATCACCACCGGTCCGAGGATTTTGGCGCCCGCGCCGATCACGACGCCATCACCCAGCGTCGGGTGACGTTTTCCTTTGTTCCAGGAAGTGCCCCCCAGGGTGACGCCGTGATACAGCGTGCAGTCATCCCCGATCTGGGCCGTCTCGCCGATCACCACCCCCATGCCATGGTCAATGAAAAACCGGCGGCCGATGGTGGCACCAGGATGAATTTCAATCCCGGTGAACCAGCGCCCGAGGTGAGAGGTAAACCGTGCCATCCATTTCAGCCCGATCCCCCACAGGCAATGCGACAAACGATGGAACAACAAGGCATGAAAGCCCGGATAGCAGGTCACCACCTCCCAGGCGGAGCGGGCGGCGGGATCGCGGTCAAAGACCACGCGTATTTCTTCGCGAATGCGGCTGAACATGAGGATTTTCCGGAGTCTGGCGGTATTTTTCTAAATCTGATCAATTTAGTCAACTATTCGCGGTCTGGCTTTTTCTGCAGGGCCTTGAGAAACCCGCGCAAGATGTTCACCTCCTCGGATTCCAGCCGGGTCCGGGCAAACATCCTGCGCATGCGCTGCATCAGCCGCCGCGGCTGTTCCGGATCCAGGAAGCCAGTGGCATAGAAGCCGTCTTCGAAGTGCCGCAGAAAATTCTCCACTTCCTCGTGGCTGGCTGGGACGCTGTCCGGTGCCGGAGTCTTTTTCTCCAGTGTGCCTTTGCGCAATTCATACGCAAACACCTGCACGGCTTGGGCAAGATTGAGCGAGGAATAGGCTTCGCTGGCGGGAATCGCGGCGAACAGGCGGCACTGGCTCACTTCCTCCACCGTCAATCCGCTACGCTCGGGACCAAACACCACTGCCACCTCGCCCAGCGCGGCTTCGCCCAGCAATTGCTGACATGCCGCCTCGCAATCCAGGGTTTCGTGGGCCAGATCCCGCCGTCGCGTCGTGGCCGCCACAGCCAGCACAGTGCCCTGCAGCGCTTCGGGCAGGCTTGTACAGACGATGGCGGAATCGAGAACGTCCAGTGCGCCGGAGGCGAACACCCGCGCCTGCCGATCCGGGAAATTTTCCGGGGCGACCAGATAGAGCCGGGACAAGCCCATGGTCTTCATGGCGCGTGCCGCCGCGCCGATATTGCCGGGGTGACGGGTATGCGAAAGGACAATCCGCACCCGGGCCAGTGCGGCAGTCCGTGCGGCCTCAGCACTCATCGCATAAAATGCGCGCTTCGTTCTTTATCAAAGTCCCCGTCCCTCATGCATCCGATGCTCAACATCGCGGTGAAAGCCGCCCGCCGCGCAGGCACCGTCATCAACCGCGCTTCGCAAAACCTCGACGTGCTGACAATCCAGCACAAAAGCCTGAACGATCTGGTTTCGGAAGTGGATCGGGCAGCCGAAGAAGCGATCATCGACGTGATTCGTCACGCCTACCCGGATCACGCAATCTTAGCAGAGGAGAGCGGCCCCTCCGGCGACTCGGAATACGTGTGGATCATCGATCCGCTGGATGGCACGACGAACTTTTTGCACGGCTTCCCCCAGTATTGCGTATCGATCGGCCTGCTGCACAAAGGTATCCCGAACCATGGCGTCATCTTCGACCCGACCCGCAACGACCTTTACACGGCCTCGCGCGGACGCGGCGCCTTTCTCAACGACAAGCGGCTGCGCGTCTCCAAACGCGACAAGCTGATCGACGGACTGATTGGCACCGGATTTCCATTCCGCATGTTCGAGCATCTGGACGCCTATAACGCCATGTTGAAGAACATCATGACCCAGTGCGCCGGCGTGCGCCGCCCGGGCTCGGCGGCACTCGATCTGGCCGCGGTGGCCGCGGGACGATTTGACGGATTCTGGGAAATCGGGCTCGCGCCCTGGGATATGGCGGCGGGCATCCTGATGATCACCGAAGCAGGCGGCCTGGTCTCGGATTTTGACGGCAACGACAAGTATCTCGAACGCGGACAGATCGTCGCGGGAAACCCGAAAATCTTTGCCCAGCTGCTGAAAGTGATTCAGCCACATGTCACGGCAAAAATGAAAATGCCGCTCTCATAAGGCTTTCCCCCGTGCGGGAGGTGTTGCCGCCGGGAGGATTGCGAACAAGGCGTCCGTATAATGGTCACAGCATGAAACGCGATGCTCCCTCTTCCGCCGGGCTGGCCGGTGGCCACACCCCGATGATGCAGCAGTATCTGCGCATCAAGGCCGAACACCCGGACAAGCTGCTGTTCTACCGGATGGGGGATTTCTACGAATTGTTCTTCGACGATGCCATTCGCGCTGCCAGGCTGCTCGATATCACCCTGACACAGCGCGGACAGTCGGCCGGAGAGGCGATTCGCATGGCCGGCGTGCCGTTTCATGCAGTCGAGCAATACTTGGCCCGACTGGTCAAGCTGGGCGAGTCGGTTGCCATCTGCGAACAGATCGGAGACCCCGAAACATCCAAAGGCCCGGTCGAACGCAAGGTCATCCGGGTGGTGACACCCGGCACGCTCACCGACGCCGCGCTGCTGGACGCAAAGCGCGACAATCTGCTGGTCGCCCTGTGTCCACATGAGAACCGGCTGGGCATTGCGTGGCTCTCACTTGCCAGCGGGCGTTTTCTGGCCACCGATACCCGGTTGGAACGATTGGGTTCCGAGTTGCAGCGCCTGCAACCCGCGGAACTGCTGGTGCCCGAAGGTTTCGATCATCCGGCGCTTGCACAACGCGCGGTGCCGGTGAAGAAAATGGCAGCATGGCATTTCGACCGCGATGCCGCGATTCGCGCCCTCACCCGGCATTTCGAAACCCGCGACCTCTCCGGCTTTGGCGCGCAGGATGCCGCGCAGGCCCTCGGCGCCGCCGGGGCGCTCTTCGAATACGCGCGCGCCACCCAGGGCACCGCGATCGCACATGTGCGCTCGCTCGCGATGGAATACGACGACGCCCATATCCGCATGGACGCCGCCACCCGACGCAATTTGGAAATTTCCGAGACCCTGCGCGGCGAACCAGAACCCACCCTGCTGTCGATACTCGACAGTTGCGTCACGGCGATGGGAACACGCTGGCTGCGCCATGCCCTGCATCATCCGCTTCGCGACCGGACAGTCGCCAGGGCGCGGCTGGACGCCATCGCCGCACTCACCGGTTCCGGCGCTGATGGTGCATTTCAGGCTTTGCGCGTGGCTCTGCAACCGGTTGCGGATGTGGAGCGCATCACTGCCCGCATCGCGCTGAGAAGCGCCCGGCCGCGCGATCTGGCGGCCCTGCGCGAAACGCTGACCCGCCTGCCATCGATGACACAAACGCTGACGCCTTTGCACAGTCCCCGGCTCGCAGCATTGTCCGTCGCCCTGGCCCCGCGTCCCGCCACTGCGGATCTGCTCAAACGCGCCATCCTGCCGGAGCCGGCCGCCTTGTTGCGCGAAGGCGGCGTGATCAACGATGGCTTCGATGCCGAACTGGATGAACTGCGCGGCATCCAGACTCATTGCGGGGAATTTCTGCTCGAGCTGGAACGGCGGGAACGCGCACGCACCGGCATCGCCGGCCTCAAGGTGGAATACAACCGGGTGCACGGATTCTATATCGAAGTCACCCACGCCCATGTCGAAAAAATCCCCGACGATTACCGGCGCAGGCAAACGCTGAAAAATGCCGAGCGCTACATCACACCGGAACTAAAAACCTTCGAGGACAAGGCGCTCTCCGCGCAGGACAGGGCGCTGGCGAGGGAAAAAATGCTCTATGAGCAGTTGCTCGACCAGTTGGCACCGGAGATCGCACCGCTGCAAGCATTGGCGGCGGCGTTGGCCGAGCTAGATGCCTTGTGTGCGCTGGCCGAACGGGCTCTTGCCCTCAATTTTTGCGCACCGGAATTCACGGGCGACGAGAACATTCAGATCGAAGCCGGACGCCATCCAGTGGTGGAAGCCCAGATCGATGCCTTCGTCGCCAACGACACTCGCGTCGATGCATCACGCAAGCTGTTGTTGATCACCGGTCCGAACATGGGAGGCAAATCCACCTACATGCGCCAGGTGGCCCTGATTGTCCTGCTCGCCCACGCCGGCAGCTTTGTACCGGCGCGCCGCGCCGTGCTGGGTCCGGTGGATCAAATCTTTACCCGCATCGGTGCCTCCGACGATCTGGCCGGCGGGCGTTCCACCTTCATGGTGGAAATGACCGAGTCGGCCAACATCTTGCACAACGCCACACGGCATTCCCTGGTCTTGATGGATGAGGTTGGCCGCGGTACCTCGACCTTCGATGGGATGGCACTGGCGGGCGCAATTGCCAGACACTTGATCGACACCAACGCGAGTTATTCGCTGTTTGCGACCCATTATTTCGAGTTGACCCGGCTCGCCGATGAATACCGCCAGGTTGCCAACGTGCACCTCGATGCCGTCGAGCACCGCGACAGCATCGTTTTTTTGCACGCGGTAGAGGAAGGGCCAGCCTCACAAAGTTATGGCGTCCAGGTCGCGCAACTGGCGGGCGTGCCTGCCGCAGTCGTGCGCAGCGCGAAGCGACAACTGGAAAAACTGGAAGACGACGCGGCCAGCCGCGCCCCGCAGGGAGATCTGTTTGCACCAGCGCCAAAAAAACCGGTGGTCACCGATAGCCCGGTGCTCTCGGCCTTGCGGGAAGCAGACGCCGACGCACTCAGCCCACGGGATGCACTGGACCTGATTTACAGACTGAAAAAACTCGCCGACGACGAAAACTGAAACGGACTATTGAAGTCCGGCGGTCGGTGCCTGCGACAGGGCAGATTTCTCCGCCGCAATCGCCTTGGCCAGCTGGAATACCGCCATTGCGTAGTTGCGACTGCGGTTGTAGCGGGTGATCACGTAAAGATTGTTGAGCGCCAGCCAGTATTCGGGCCCCTGTAGGGTGTCCAACGCAAACAAACCTGCCGGCAGATCAAGCGCCACATCTTCGGTGGACTCCACCCCCTTGGCCTGCATTTGCGCCAGCGACCAGTTCGGCTTGAAGCCGGCATCGAGCACTTCCTTCACCGCCAATCCCGCAACCCGCGCCGGCGTGGTGATCGGTTGCCCGTCAATCCAGCCAAAGTGGTGCAGATAATTGGCAACACTGCCAATCACGTCAGCATTGCTGTTCCAGAGATCAACCTTGCCATCGCTGTCAAAATCCACCGTGAATCGCCGGTAGCTGGTGGGAATGAACTGCGGAATGCCCATCGCGCCAGCGAATGAACCCTTGACGGCCAGCGGGTCCAAACCGTTTTCCCGGGTCAACAGCAGAAACTGCTCCATCTCGCCCTGAAAAAATGCCGCGCGCTCGGTCATCTCGAAGCCCAGCGTGAACAGCGCATCGATGACGCGAAAACTTCCGGTGCGCCGGCCGTAGATGGTTTCCACGCCAATGATGGACACAATCACCTCTTCCGGCACGCCATAGGTGTCTCGCGCGCGCTTTAGCACGTCGGCATTGCTGTTCCAGTAGGTGACCCCCCCTGTGGTGCGGGTGGGGGTCACAAAAATATTCCGGAATTCGTGCCAGGGTTTCGAAGTCGACGGCGCCGAAATCGCCTTCATCACGCCTTCGTGCCCACGCAACTGGGAAAAAATTTTGCGCAAGGAGCCCTCGTCGAACTGGTGCCGGCTGACCATTTGCGAGATGAAACTCTCCACCTGGGGTTTGAGCGCAACGGTTTCGGGCGCCTGGGCATGGGAGGTGAACGCGAATCCCATCCCCAGCAGCCAGCAGACAAGCAGGCTTCGCAGCATCAGTTCACCGTCCTGTCGATCAGCACGTTCACGCCGGAGGCACCCGGCGCCACGGTAGAGCTCAAGCCTTCCAGATCCCCCGGGGACGGGGTTGGCGTGCCGGTGCGGGACACCCGGGCGCCCACGACGACTTGTTCGAATCCGGAGAGTTTCATCTGCGGTGTCATGGCCATGGAATCATCAAGCATAAACTGGTACGGCAGATCGCGCGCCGCAATACGTACCACCGCCAGCGGCATGCGCGGCCCCTGCGCCGCGCGTGCAAAGACAAACACGACATCGTCGGGCTTCACCTTGGCAGACAAGGAACCGTGCAAGCTGACCACGCCGCGCAGCCCGGCGGCGGAACCCGGGGACGACGAACTGGACTTGTCCTTGCCGACCGACGCGGACACCGACGGTTTGGCCGCCTGTTCCGCAACACGTGCCCGAGCGATGCCATCCGCAATCGCCAGCTTCATTGGTTCGCCAAGGTCAGGAGTCTTCAGCAATTGTTCCCAGTGGCGGATGGCAGTCCGGTAGTCCTTGCGCTCGAAGGCTGCGCTCCCCGCAAGCGCCAGTGCCTTGGGATTGGCTGGATCCAGCGCGAGCGCGCGTTTAAGCAACTCGGCCGGTTCTCCCTGCAGGGAGCGATTTTGCGCCGTTGCCACTGCTTCTGCGAGATCGGCCAACAGATTCACATCGCGTGGCTCGAGTTCCACCGCCTTGCGATAAGCCGCTGCCGCCTCCACGGATTTGTCCATCGCCCGATAGGCGCGGCCCAGCATCATCCAACCTTGTGCGTCCTTCGGCTGCGCCTGCAGTCGCTCCGCGAGCTGGGCGGTCAGCGCCTCGAATTGTTGCGGCGAGACCGAAGCGGCATCGTCGGCAGGTGGCGGTTGTACGCCGATGCCGTCGGGATTGCCCAGGTGGAGATAAAGGACAACTGCCAAAACGGATATTCCCGCCGCGGTGGCCGCGAGTGTCCCGCGCCCCGCTGCGGAATGGGCAGGCCCTGCAGGTACGGACAAATCCTCCAGCATGCGACGCTGCAATTCTGCGCGCGCGCGCTCAAATTGTCCGGCACCGAGCACACCCGCCGCCACGTCGCGCTCCAGTTCCAGAAACTGGTCGCGATAGACGTCTCGGTTAGCGAGGTCCCGGGTCACCGCCGTCGTTGTACGCCGCCCCAATAAAGGTCGCAGAACGATGACCAGGGCGACCATCACCAGCACCGCGGCGATCGCCGCAAAACCCATCACGATTCAGCGCTCCCGGATTCGAGCAGGGCGCGCACCCTGGCCTGCTCTTCGGGCGTCATGTCGGCGTCGGGCACACGCTGGCGCCGGCGGCGCACGATTCGCGCAAGTGCCGCCACGCCGCCCGCCAGCAGCACAAAGGGACCCACCCACAACAGCCATGTCACCGGGTTGACTGGCGGCGAATAAAGAACAAAGTCTCCATACCGGGCGACCATGTAGGCACGGATATCGTCGTCGGTCTTCCCGGCCTTTATCTGTTCGCGAACCTGCTGCTTGAGATCGAGCGCGAGCGGCGCGTTGGAATCGGCGAGCGACTGATTCTGGCAGACGAGACAACGCAACTCGGCGGCAAGCCGCACGACCCGCGCTTCGAGCACCGGATCCTCCGCTACCGGCCGAGCTTCGTTCGCTGGAGATGGCACGGTCCACACAAACAGAAAAATCAATAATGAAACCCTCACGCTCTTACCGCAGAGGACGCGGAAGACGCGGGGGAAAAGCAAAAGAAGAAAATGAAACCGATGCGATTGAAGATCACAGCCTAAAGGAAAAGTGGATTGGGTTTGCTCCGATGGGTATTTGCCCCGTTTTTCCTCTGCGTCCTCCGCGTCCTCTGCGGTGAGCGGGTAATTTGTAGTCATCCCTGAAGCCTCCGCACCAGCGGGAGAATGGTGTCATCGAGCAGCTGCGGCGTCACCGGACCGATGCGTTTGTAACGGATGAAGCCTTCCTTGTCGATGACAAAGGTTTCCGGCGCGCCGTATACGCCCCAGTCGATGCCCGCGCGGCCATCCGCGTCCACCACGGTCACCTCATACGGATTGCCATGCCGGGCGAGCCATCGGTGGGCATCGGGGCCGGCATCCTTGTAGTTGAATCCGACGAGCGGCACGATGTTCTTTTTAGCCAGGTCAATCAGAACCGGATGTTCTTCGAGGCAGGCGGCACACCAGGAAGCCCAGACATTCAGAATCCAGACACGGCCGCGGAAATCCGCCGGCGCGAGCGCCACCTGCGGTTGATCCAGTCGCACCAGGCTGAATGCCGGCGCCGGTTTGTCGATCAACGGCGAAGGGACTTCCCGTGGATTGAGCCGCAATCCGATGGCCAGAAAAATCACCAGCACCACAAACAGCCCCAGCGGGAGAACAAAGCGATTCATGGCAATTCAGTGACGAGTGACGAGGGACAAGTGACGGACCATGGGGAAAATTTTCTCAAGCTGCGGCGGACTGACCAAGAGCGCCGGTGTCGCGTTCGGTCTTGCGGGCCAGCCTGTAACGGCGATCACTAATGGCCAGCACGCCGCCCAGCGCCATCAACACGGCACCTCCCCAGATCCAGTCCACAAACGGCTTGTGATATACCCGTACCACCCAGGCACCGTCGGGCAAAGGCTCCCCCAGCGAGACGTACAGGTCGCCGGTGAACCCGGCCGCGATGGCCGCCTCGGTCATCGGCATCTGCTGCACGTGATATATCCGTTTCTCGGGCAGCATGGTGCGAATCGATTGCCCGCCCCGGGAAACACTCAACATGCCACGCGTCGCCTGATAATTCGGGCCCGGAACTTCGACAAATCCGTCCAGCCGCAGACTGTATCCCGCCACCTCCACCGTGTCGCCCGGATGCATGCGCACGTCTTTTTCGATCTCATAACCTTTGACCAGCGTGACACCGGCGATAAACACCGCCACGCCGAAATGCGCGAGGCTCATGCCATAAAACCCCCGAGGCAGCTTCGTCAGCCTTTTGAGAATGCCTCCTTGCGCTGCGCCCAGCAGAACGACGCGTTCGCGAAGATTCGCCAGCCCGGCCAGCACCACCCATGCGGATAACAGCAGGCCGAAGGCGATCATCGGGGTCCAGCGCCCCATCACGAAGGGGAGCAACATGGCTGTGACCAGCGCAACACCCATGGCCCATTTCAAGCGCGCAGCCAGATCCGGCAACTCGGTCTGCTTCCATTTGGACAACGGCCCGACGCCCATCAGAAAGATGGCAGGAGCCATCAGGGGCACAAACACCGCTTCGAAATAAGGCGGGCCGACCGATATTTTTCCCAGGCCCAGCGCATCGACAAACAAGGGATACAAGGTTCCCAGCAATACGGAAGCCGCGGCCACCAGCAGCAACACATTGTTGGCCAGCAAGGCCGACTCACGAGACAACGGATCAAAATTGCCGCCCAGCCCCACCTTCGGCGCACGCCACGCAAACAGGGCAAGAGAGCCGCCGATGACAATGGCCAGAAAGGCCAGGATAAAAACACCGCGGGTGGGATCGGTTGCAAATGCATGCACCGAGGTCAACACGCCGGAGCGCACCAGGAAGGTCCCGAGCAGCGAGAGCGAAAACGCCAGGATGGCCATCAGAACCGTCCAGACCTTGAAGCCGCCGCGTTTTTCGGTCACCGCCAGCGAATGCATCAGCGCGGTACCGACCAGCCAGGGCATGAAAGACGCGTTTTCCACCGGGTCCCAGAACCACCAGCCGCCCCAGCCCAATTCGTAATAAGCCCACCAGCTGCCGAGAGCAATCCCGACGGTGAGAAAACACCAGGCCGCCGTGGTCCAGGGCCGCGACCAGCGCGCCCAGGTAGCATCCAGCCGGCCGGACAACAAGGCCGCGATCGCAAAGGCAAACACCACCGAGAAACCAACGTAACCCATGTACAACATCGGTGGATGAATGACCATGCCGGGATCCTGCAGCAACGGATTCAGATCCCGGCCATCGGCCGCGGCAGGCAGCAAGCGCTCAAAAGGATTGGACGTGAACAACATGAACAACAGAAAACCGATGGAGACCAGGGCCATCACACCGAGAATCCGCGACACCATCTCCAGCGGCACGTGGCGACTGAATATGCTCACGGCGCCCATCCAGCCACTGAGCATGAGTACCCACAACAACAATGATCCTTCGTGACTGCCCCAGGTCGCGGCAAACCGGTAGAACCAGGGCAGGCTGGAATTGGAATTCGTGGCAACATTCAAGACAGAAAAATCATTGTTCAAGAAGGACGCGGCGAGGCAGCCAAACGCAAAGGCCACGAAGACCAATTGCCCCTGCGCCGCCGGGCGCGCCACGCTCATCCAGACCACGTTGCCGCGTGCCGCGCCTACCAGGGAAAAAACGGCCTGCGCCGTCGCGACACACAGAGCGACGATCAGTGCGAAATGTCCGAGTTCGGGAATCATGAGAGGGTGAACGGTGATCGGTGATCGGTGAACGGCGAACGAGAAAGTCGGGTGAACAGCAAACGGTGAACAGGAAAGTCGGGTGAACGGCGAACAGTGAACGGTGAACAGGCAAGGCCACGCCGGGTGCAACTTGCGGCCCACGATTGGTCGACTTCGACAAAAACCATTTGTTCTGTGCTTTTTGGCATTTTCCGTTCACCGTTCACCGATTACCGTTCACCATTCACCATTACCATTCACGGCTTTTCCGCCAATGTCTTCTCGGATGACTGCATCGCCTTGGCGGCACGTTCCAGGGCATCCGCGGCTTCCGGCGGCATGTAATTTTCGTCGTGTTTGGCCAGCACCTGGGCGGCGGTGAAAACCCCATCCGCACCCAGCCGACCCTGCGCCACCACGCCTTTTCCCTCCTTGAACAAGTCGGGCAGGATGCCGCTGAACTCCACCGGCACCTGTTTGATGGTGTCAGTCACTACAAATCGCACGTTGACGCCCTCGCGGATCACACTCCCACGCTCGACCAGACCACCGATGCGAAACGTCCGGCCCTGCGGGGCCTCATGCGCCGCCACCTGGGTCGGGGTAAAGAAAAAAACCAGATTGCTCTGAAAAGCATTCAGCACCAGGCCAGCCGCGATGGCCAGCGCCGTCAGGCCCGCGGCAATCAGGGCCAATCGTTGATTACGGGGTTTCATCGGCATTTATCTTCGACCACCGCCACGCCGCAACGTTCTTTGCCGGCGCAGCAGCATAAACAATTCCACGGCGATGACCAGAGCGGTCACGCCGTAGGAACCCCAGACAAAGGGCCCATACCCTCCCATCGCCAGAAATGCGGACAAACTCTCCCAATACATGGTCAGCGACCCTCCAATTGCTGCAACCAGCCACCGCGCTCGCGTTGGAGAATCACGCAACGCACCCGCAGCAACGATGCCGCGATGGCATAGGCCCAGAATGCAAACACCATCAGCAGCATGCCGGTCAACATGTCGGCCGCCATGCTGGGGGAGCGCGTGAAACTGACCGATGAACCCTGATGCAGGGTGTTCCACCACTGTACCGAAAAATAAATGATCGGCACGTTGACCACCCCGACCAGCGCCAGCACCGCCGACGCTTTGTCGGCACGCCGCAAGTCATCGATTGCGGACACCAGAGCCAGATAACCCAGATACAGGAATAACAGAATCAATTCCGAAGTCAGGCGCGCATCCCACACCCACCAGGCGCCCCAGGTCGGACGCCCCCACAGGGAACCGGTCCACAGCGCGATTGCCGTCATCAATGCCCCGGTCGGCGCGATGGCATGCGCCATCATCGATGACAATCGGGTGTTGAACACCAGGCCAATCCCGGCCCAGAAAGCCATGACCACATATAGAAACATCGACATCCAGGCAGCGGGCACATGGATATAGATGATCCGGTAGGCATCGCCCTGCTGAAAATCGGTGGGCGCAATGAGCAGACCAACGCACAGGCCGAGTGCCGCCAGCAGCGTCGCCGCCAACAGAAACCATTTGGCCATCGTTCCGGCCAGCGGGTAAAAGGTCTGCGGTGATGCGTATTTCCAGATATTCAATTCAACAATTCCCAGTTCAGAAAATTTGAACCACGGAGGCCACGGAGAACACGGAGAAATACAGAATAACCAGGCTTGTCAGAAAATCGGGTTCCGATGGCGATTGCTGACGTCTGTTGACTTGCTGGCATTGTCCTGATTTTTTCTATGACTCCGTGCACTCCGTGACCTCCGTGGTTCAAACGTTTTCAAGTTCTTACTCCAGCGCAATGCGCAAGGCTACTGACGTCGCCAAGGGTGAAACCACCAGGGCCACCATCGACATGGCACCCAGCAGGGACAAATGCCCGGCGGCCTCCATGCCGTGAAGCGTCGCCACCACGGCGCCCGCGCCGAAGATCAGCACCGGGACATAGAGCGGAAGCACCAGCAAGGCCACCAGGGCTCCTGCCCCGCGCGCGCCCAGCGTCAATGCGGCGCCCACCGCACCGATCAATGATAACGCGGCGGTACCGATCAGCAGCGCGCCCGAAAGGATCAGCAACGTATCGGCCGGCAGGTCGAATTGCAACCCGAGCAGCGGCCCCACCAGGACCAGCGGCAATCCGGTGGTCAGCCAGTGTGCCGCCACCTTGGACAGTACCAGCATCGCCAGGGGATGTGGAGAAAGTATCAATTGCTCCAGCGAGCCGTTCGCGAAATCGGCGGCAAACATCCGAGGCAGCGAAAGCATCGCCGACAACAAAGCGGCGACCCAGACCACCCCGGGCGCTATCTCCCGCAGGGTGTCCGGCTCGGGACCCACCCCCAGCGGGAACAAGCTGGCTACGATGACAAAGAAAAGCAGCGTAGTCATCACGTCCGACTTGCGCCGCCAGGCCACCAGCAGATCGCGCAGGAGCACTGCGCGGCACCCCCCCCACAGACCGATCTGCATTCAGCCGATTCCGATGTCCACAACCGCCACAGCAAGGCCCGGCAACTCGACTTCCTGGTGCGTGGTGAAACACGCGCAGCCCCCGTCGCGAACATGCGCCGCAATGACGGCCGCCACCCGCGACACCGATCGCCCGTCCAGCGCCGCGAAGGGCTCATCCAGAATCCACAGCGAACGTCCTGAACAGAATGTCAGCCCCGCGAGTGCCACCCGGCGCTTTTGTCCCTGCGACAACATCCGGGCGGGAAGCTGCGCAACCTCATGCAAGCCCTGCCCGTCCAGCGCCGTCGCCAATTTTTCACCAGATACCGACAATCCGGCCAGCGCCAGAAGATGGCGCAAATTCTCGCTGGCGTTCAAATCATCCTGCAATGCATTGGCGTGACCAATAAAAAGCAGCACTCGACGGTATTCCTGCGCGTCTTCGGCAATGCTCTTACCTTGCCAGGTAATCCGCCCGGATTCGCAGGGTGACAGCCCGGCGATCATCCGCAACAAGCTGGTCTTGCCGCTGCCGTTTTCGCCACGGATGCGCAAGGCCTGCCGCGCGCCGATCTGGAAGGAAAGATTACCGAAGAGTCGCCGGCTTCCGCGCACGCATTCAATTTGGCTGGCTTCGAGCATGGGGCGCGAGTATAGCGGGGAATGGTTGTCAGTGAACGACGTGGAGGGCGTGAAGGGCGAACGGTGAACGGTGAACGGTGAACGGTGAACGGTCAACCCTATCTTTCAGCTTCGAACGCTTTTATGCAAGCCACTTACTAATTTGGAAACTCGTTCAAGCAGATCAAAAATGGCGGATTCCCTATCGAGATAGCCCAAGTCAACAGCGATCAGTAAATGGGTTTCCAGTTCACTGATGGAGCCCGTCGCAATACTCAAAAACTGCGCGAATTCCTTGGAGCCATGTCTGGCCGCACCTTCCGCAAGGTTGCTGGGCACGGACACTGCCGCCCGTCGCAACTGGGATGTCAATCCGTAAATTTCCACTTTTTTTTGGAAAGCTTTGACTCACTTTATACACAAGTGATACCAGTGCCATCGCTTCCTTCCACGCATCCAGGTTGTAGTGAGGTCTATTGCCAGCCAATGATCGCCTCCATAGATTGCCTTGAATACCTTTGACTCTTCCCATCCAACTGTCTCAGTTCACGGTTTACCGTTCACCGTTCACCGTTCACCATTCACCGTTTATCGAACTTCACACACCTTTCTCAGGCTGATCCCGCCCGGCGCCTCGGGATTGACCCACTCGAAGCGCACTGCCGCGTCCGGCGTGCGATACACCTCGGTCACTTCGCCGCTGGCCATATTCTCCCGGTACAGCGTCGACTCGATATTCGCGCGTCCACCCGCCTTGCAGTCGAAACGGGTCAGGCGGGTGGCCGAAAGATAGGGTTTGACCGGACGCCTGGTCAGTTGCAGCGTCGGGAAATCCCATAACAGCAACACCTCGACAATATCCGCCTCTCGCTTGAGGCTGGCGCGATCGAAATAAAAAGTCGAATCCATGTCGGATGCGATCTGGACCCAGTCGGCGCTGAGTGAATGCAAGGGTGCAAACAAGAAAGTGAAAAACAAAAGTCTACGCATGTTCTGGCGTCTTCAAAGAATGTCACGACCGTCAAGCCTACCTGTCGCCGCCATCCGGCTCAAGCTGCCGATGCCCGATTGTCTTTGCGGAGTATCGATCATGAAAGTCGGATAGCACGCATGTGGATACCTTGTTCTGGCGTGGGGGCCGAAGTTCTTCGATGCGTGGTCCGGGTTTTCGAGAGTTGGATATTCTTTTCCCATCTCGCGCAGTTTGCAGAAAAAATCCAGGCAGATGGACAGCGGCGAAGCGTCAAAAATCATTGCCGCCGAAACAACCTGCACGCTGAAAACCGCCGCCAAACTGGTCAACGCCAAACCGCTGATCGCCATCCGTGTCGTCGCGCTGGCCATTTCGATTGCCCACAACAACTCCGGCAAAAAAATGGCCGAAGCGCGCACCGCCGTCATGCGCCTGAGAATCGTCACGGTTCCGGAACTTGATTCACATTTCGGCAGGCACGCGAATTGCCCGCGACAAAGCGGCATGTTTGCGAACGAGCGCCGGATTCTTCTGCAAGAATTCGCGAACACTCTCCGCAGCAGGCGGAAGCAACAGTCCTGCCTCGGTTCGATCGCCAGCGAATCGGCCCATGCCATGGCTCCCATACATATGGCTTGAACCCGGTCGGCGTGCAAACCGGGCAAGCCTTCGAGCGGCAACGCGGGCACCGCGCCATTCCCCGCTTCCAGCGACCCAACCAGATCCAGAAGGCGGCCGAGAAAGACTTCCGTGGCGGACGAAGGTACGGCAGGCCTTGCAGGGGGACGATTCAACGAGCTTCATGCTGGCGGCGCCGTTCCCAAGCGAATGCCCGCTGGCAGCAGCCGGATCGGCGTTCTCCAGCCCCCGGGGCGACTGAGGACTGCAATTCGGCGCCTTGATCAGTTGGAAATTTCGACGCAAGCGGCCGGAACTTGAACGCCTGGCACGGAAAGCCTGCACACGCGAGCGCGGCGCCTCTATACTGGTTGGAAAAAGTTGGTTCTTTATGCAACCCAACAACATTCCGGAAAACGGACCACGCACGCAGTTAACTCGGCCGGGAAGCTTGTCGCTTGGCCTTTTCGCTCTGAGTTATCTGGCCGCCATGGCGTTGGGCCACTGGCTCGCACCGGTGCCGGGCAATCCGGCCACAATCTGGCCGGCCACTGGCCTGTACCTGGCCACACTGTTGTGGCATCCACCCCGATCCTGGCGGTATTGGATCGTGACCGCGTTTGCCTGCGAATGGTCGGCGCTGAGTTGGGCGCACGGCCTTGTCATCGGTCTCGCGGGTGCCGCGGCAACTTCGCTGGTAGCGGTGCTCGCCGCGTGGTTACTGCGCCGCTTTGTCGGCACGCCGTTTCGGTATGACACGCCGCGTAATGTCCTCGCACTGGCGCTGGTCGCCGCCACCTTGTGTCCGGCGATTGGGGCCACCATCGGCGCCGCGGCGCTGTCAGCCACCGGCGAACAGTCCTTCACAAATGTCTGGCTGTTGTGGTGGATCGGCGACCTGACCGGCATTCTGCTGGCTGCGCCACTGACGCTGCTCGCACTGCGCGGGCGCGACCTGCCAATCCCGGCCGGGAAAATCCGCTGGCTGGAAATGGCCTGCCTGTGCGCAAGCCTCGCGCTCATTACCCACGTGGTGTTCAGCGGAAGATTTCCGCTGGTGTTCGCCACCA
Source organism: Burkholderiales bacterium (assembly GCA_046155535.1). Lineage (GTDB taxonomy): Bacteria > Pseudomonadota > Gammaproteobacteria > Burkholderiales > JACQAP01 > JACQAP01. Next base: position 16,695 of record JBJXFN010000020.1, on the reverse strand, counting down.
TGCCCCCTCTGCTGTGGGCGGTGCTGCGCTTCGGTATGCCGGGGGCCGCCATCGCGCTTGCACTGCTGGCGTTGATGGTGATGCGCTACACCGTCACCGGCAACGGACCATACGCGGACGCGCATGCGTCGCCGGTCACAAGCGCCCTGCTCGCGCAGGCATTTATCGGCATCGTTGCCATCTGCACGCAGGTTCTGGCCGCACTCATCAGCCAGCGCGAGACCGCCTGGCGCGCGTTGCAGCGCGCCCACAGCCAGCTCGAGGATCGCGTCAGCGCGCGCACAGCCACCTTGCGTCAGAGCGAGGAAGAATTGCGCGCGGCGATTTCCGAGTATCAAGCTCTGCTGGCCGCCTCCCCCGCCTGGGTGTTCGCCGTTGGCGAGGAACGCACCATCATCCAGGCCAGCGGCGCCATGGAGCGCTTGTTCGGCTGCGCAAAGGGCGAGCTGCTCGGCAGAAGGACCCGGGAATTGTGCGCCAACGCGGACGGCTGGCGCGCGATCGAACCGGAAGACTACGACGATTTCCGCAACCGCGGCCTGGCGCGCGCCGAACTACAGTTCCGGCGCAAGGACGGCACGTTTTTCTGGGGGCTGCTCCATGGCCTGCCGATCGATTCCCAGGACCCGCACAAGGGCAGATTGTTCGCGGTCATGGACATTACTGCCGAGAAACTCTCCGGGCAGCAGGCCTTGCAGGACAGCGAAACCCGCTTCCGGGACATGGCGGTAAATGTGCCGGGCGTCATCTACCAATGGGTCGAGCGTGCGGACGGCAGTTACGGATTCACTTATGCCAGTCCACGCATCGAAGAATACTTCCACGTGCCCGCCGGCCATCCGGACAAGATCATCGCATTCATTCATCCGGAGGACCTGCCAAAATTCCGGGCATCCATCGAAGATGTGAAAAAAGATCCCCGACCGTGGCGCTTTGAGGGCCGTTACTTCGATCCACGCGACGGTTCCGTCCGCTGGTGGCGCACCATGTCCCGGCTGGCCTCGGAAACGGGGAAGGAACGGATCTTCAACGGCGTGTTATTCGACATCACGGAAGAAAAGCATGCGCAGCAAATTTCCCTGGTGGCCAGCGAGCGCCTGAATCTGGCCCTGAACGGCTCGCAATTGGGCCTGTGGGATTTCGACCTGGAAAAAGGTCAGGTCTATCTGAATGAACAATGGGCACAGATTCTCGAACGCCCTGCAAAAGAGTCTGTGGTCCCAATCGACGAACTGCGCGCGATGTTGCATCCGGACGACGCCCCCCGCGTGCTGGCCACTTTCACCTCAGCGCTGAAAGGCATCATTCCTGCCTATGCAGTCGAGCACCGCGTCAAAACAGCGAGCGGTCGCTGGAAATGGATCTACAGCCACGGGATGGTGACGCGCCGGGACAGCTCCGGCCGCGCGTTGCGCATGACAGGGACCAATGCCGACATCGATGCGCGCAAGGACGCCGAGGCTCGCCTGGCGCAGTTGCTCCGGGAACAACAGGCGTTGCTGGCCGCTTCGCCCGCGGGCGTTTTTACGGTTGGAAACGACCGCACGATCACCCAGGCCAACGATGCCATGGAACAGATGTTCGGTTACGGACGTGGCCGCATGCTGGGCGTTTCCACCCAGGATGTGCTCTGCTCGGACGACGCCTGGCATTGGATCGGCACCGAAGGCTACCGCCAGATCCGCGAACAAGGCCTGATGCGCGCTGAAATCGAATATCGGCGCCGTGACGGATCCAGATTCTGGGGGTTGTTGCAAGGCGTGCAAATCGATCCCCTGGATCCTTCGCGAGGCCGATTGTTTGCGGTGGTAAACATCGACGCCCAGAAATTGGCGGAGAAAAACACCCTGGACCTGGTGGCCAACAATGTCCCGCTCATGATCGCGCAGTTCGACGCCGACCTTTGCTGCCGCTTCGGCAATCAATATTTCAACGGAGCGTTCGATGGCGGGGCCGGCCCGGTCACCGGGCGCAGGCTGACGGAACTGCTCGATCCTGTGGATCACGCCATCGTGCAGGACTACTTCCGCGAGGCACTGGAAGGCAAGACCGTAAGTTTCGAGCGTTCGTTCACGCTCGGCCAGAGACGTAAAGTCCGCTTCGCAGCCAGGTTGGTGCCGGCGCCTTCCCTCGATGGCAAGGCCGGCGTATTCGCTTTTTTCCAGGCCGCGTCGGAAAAGGCTGCAAAGGCCTCATGACATCCCGTCGCAGCGGAGTGGCGTCGTAAGGCGTTATCATTTGAACATCTGGATCTCAAATCGTTTCTAGAAAATGCCAGACATCGCAACGCACGCCGAAGTACCCCCCCCACTGTTAGCGCGGCCCGGTCTGCCACAGCTCGTTCTGTTCGCGGTTTCGTATTTCGCCGCCGCCTGGCTGGGGCAATTTCTCACATTGCTGCCTCAAACCTCCACGTTACTCTGGCTTCCAAACGGACTATGCGTAGCGATGCTGCTGCACTGTGAGAGATCGGCGTGGTCACGCCTGATCACCTGCGCTGCAATGGCCGGGTTAGCGGCCGACATGCTTTTATTCGGCCTTTCGCTTCCAATCGGCCTGGCATTGTCCGTCGGCAACGGACTGGAAACGTTGACGGCCGCATGGCTGATTCAAAGAGTCTGCGGCGCAACATACATGTTCCACAACCTGCGCGACATCCTTGCATTGATTCTGTTGGCTGCCGGTATTGCCCCCTTGGGCGGCGCCCTCATCGGCACCCTGACATTTTTGGCAGCAGGCTTCGCCCCGTTTTCGCCTACGTGGATGTTATGGTGGATGCACGATGCCGTGGGCATGCTGATCGTTACGCCGCCCATGCTGGTTTTTCTGCACGGACGCACGAAATTTCGGGAACTTGTTCGGACTCGCTGGCCGGAGTCCCTGGCGCTGATCATCACACTGGTCGCAGTGGCAATCTTCGTGCTCAGCAGCAGATTGCCTGTTTTCCCGCTCCTGCTTCCCGTGCTTCTGTGGGCCGCATTGCGTTTTGGCATGCCGGGCACGGCCTTCTCCATGGCCATCGTTGCCGCAATCTCCCTGCACTGCACCGGGATCGGCTCCGGACCTTTTGCGGCTGAAGAAATTTCCAACACCACCCGGGTCCTGCTCCTGCATGCATTCCTCGGCGTGTGTGCAGTATCGACCCTGGTGCTGGCCGCTCTTGTCCAGCAGCGTCACGCGGATATCTTCTCCCTCCGGCGGGCACGCGACGAGTTGGAACAGCGCGTTGTGCAGGGCACCGAGGCATTACGCACCAGCGACGCACGATTTATCGATATCGCGGCGACAGTGCCGGGCGTTGTCTATCAATGGATCGAACGTGTCGATGGCAGTTTCGGTTTCACCTATACCAGTGAACGCTTCTCAGAGTACTTCCAGGGGGATCCGCAACGGATTGATGAAATCGTGGCCAGCGTGCATCCGGATGACCTGGCACCATTCATGGCGTCTAGGGAAATCGCGAAGAAAAACCTCACCCCGTGGGAATTCGAGGGACGGTTCCTGCGGGATGGCGAGGTGCGCTGGTGGCGGGCGATGTCGCGCCCTTTCCCGCAGCCCAATGGCGATATCCTGTTCAATGGCGTCCTGTTCGACGTTACCGAGCAGATACGCACCGCACAAATCCTGGCGGACGCACTGGACCGCTTTCGCGCCCTGACAGCGATGTCGTCCGATTCATATTGGGAGCAGGATGCCGAATTCCGGTTTACCCAGGTCCAGGCCCATGGCCCATTTTCCGTGGCAAAGCCAATCGGCAAAACGCGCTGGGAAATTCCGACCTTCGGCGTAAGCGAAGACCAGTGGGCCGCTCACCGCGCCACGCTGGCTTCGGGAAAACCTTTCCGTGATTTCGAGTTCGGACGCATCCTCGAAGATGGCACCCGCGCGTGGATTTCCGCAAACGGAGACCCGCGCATCGGTCCAGATGGCAGGGTCATTGGCTATTTCGGCATCAGCCGCGACATTACTGCCCGCAGGGCGTCGGAAGTTGCGATGCGCACAAGCGAGGCGCGGTTTCGCGACATCGCGATCAACATGCCCGGCGTGGTGTACCAGTGGGTGGAGCGTGCAGACGGCAGTTTCGGATTCACCTACGCCAGTCCGCGCATCCAGGAATATTTCGATGTCACGCCGGACCGGGCCGACGAGATGTTGAAGCAGATTCATCCGGACGACGTGGCGCCCTTCCGGGCCTCGGTCGAGGCCTCGAAGAAGGATCTTTCCCCGTGGCGTTTCGAAGGCCGGTTTCGCGACGCGAAGGACGGATCTGTGCGCTGGTGGCGGGCCATGTCCCGACCCGCTCTGTCGGAAAACGGCGACATCCTCTACAACGGCGTGTTGTTCGACGTCACGGCTGAAAAAGAAGCGGCCGAGGCGCTCGACAAATCCGTGCAGCAGTTGCGTGCGTCGTTGCTGGAGCAGCGCGCGCTGCTCGCCGCCTCGCCGGCGGGATTCGGTACACTGGACGAAAACCGCATGATCACGAGTGCCAACGATGCCATGTTGCAGATGTTTGGCTGCTCCGCGGAAAAATTCATCGGCAGGTCCTCTCGCGACTTTTTCGTGTCCGAAGAACAATGGACGGCGTTCGGTCGCGAAGGATACGAAGAGATATCGCGCACCGGCACCGTTCGCGCCGAGGTCGAGTATCGCCGCCCCGATGGCAGCACTTTCTGGGGCCTGGTGCAGGGTGTGCAGATCGATCCGGCAGACTCGAAAAAGGGTCGAATTTTCTCGATCGTCGACATTACGGAACAGAAGACGACCCAGCGCGAACTCGAAACGCTGAGCCGCGAACTGGAATGCCGCGTGCAGGAGCGCACCACCGCGCTTTCCGCCAGCGAAGCACGGCTGCGGGCAATGCTGGATCTCTCCTCGGATTGGTATTGGGAGCAGGACAGTCAGTACCGATACACCAAGATGGAGGGCCACTCGGCACAGGTGAGCGAATACGGCCCTGCGAGTTTTCTGGGCCTCACGCGCTGGGAGTTGCCTGTTACCGGCATTACCGAAGCGCAATGGGCCGAACACCGGGCCACACTGGATGCTCGCCGCCCGTTCCGGAATTTCGTCCACCAGTTTCGAAAACCGGACGGATCGATCAAGACCATTAATGCCCACGGTGAGCCCATGTTTGACCAGAACGGTTTGTTCAAGGGTTATCGCGGCATCGGCAGCGATATCTCCGAACTCACCCGCCTGGCTTCCCTGATACGGCAGCGCGACGAACGCCTGCAGGTGGTGCTGGCCATGTCGGACCACTGGTATTGGGAGCAGGATGTACAACATCGCTTCACCCTGCTCGACGGACTGTCCGCGATCGAACCGACCTGGGACAACGCATTTTTCATGGGCAAGGCGCGCTGGGAGTTGCCGATCAAACTGACGGGAGAAAACACCTGGGACAGCCATCGGAAAGATCTGGACGCGCGCAAACCCTTTGCGAACCTGTTGATATCGTCTTACACGGCCGACGGCCGAAAGCTCATCGCAAGCGTAAGCGGCAAGCCGCGGTTCGACGCACAGGGTCGATTCGTCGGATATCACGGCACGTCGCGCGACGTGACCGAGACCGAACGCATCCACGCGACGCTTCGCGAAAGCCAGGAACGGCTGGCCCTGGCTCTGAAGAGTTCTCGCCTGACCTTTTTCGACTGGGATATAACTTCCGGACAGGTCGTGCTCGACGAGGGCTGGGCAGAAATTATCGGCGATCCACGAACTCATTCCGATGTTCACATCACCCAGTTGCAAGCCCTGCTGCACCCGGATGACGCGCTGAACGTTCTCGCGGTGCAGCGTGCCACCTTGAAGGGCGAGCTTCCCGAATACGACGTGGAACACCGTGTACGCACCGCAAGCGGCGCATGGAAGTGGATTCACAGCCACGGCATGGTGACCAGACGCAACGCGGAAGGTCGCGCATTGCGCATGACCGGCACCAACGCCGACATTGATCAGCGCAAGATGACGGAAGAGCAGGTCTCGAGTCTGCTCCGCGAACTTAAGGCGGTGCTGGCGGCCTCGCCCGCCGGCATTTTCACGGTGGACAGCAAACGCCGCATCGTGCTGGCCAACGCCGCCATGGAAAAGATGTTCGGCTACAGTCCGGGCGGGATGCTTGGCATGCCTACGCGGGACATCAGCGTGTCCGCCGAGACCTGGCAATGGATCGAGACTGAGGGATTCCACGAAATTCGGGAGCGAAGCATCCTGAGCAGGGAAGTCGAGTACCTGCGCAAGGACGGAAGCCGGTTTTGGGGACTCTTGCAAGGGGTACAGATTGACCCTCTTCGGTCGGAAATGGACCTGATGTTCGTGGTCACGGACATCGACGAATTCCGCCAGGCGAAAGAATCGTTGCGCAAAAGTGAAGCCAGGCTCCAAGCGCTTCTGGATCTGTCCGTGGACTGGTATTGGGAACAGGACGAACAATTCCGTTTCACGCGCATCCAGGGTCCCGCGTCTCCACTGCGAACCGTCGATCCGGCGCAGATCATCGGAAAGGCGCTCTGGGAAATCGGCGCGCTCGGCGTCAGCGAGGACCAATGGGCAGCGCACCGGGGCCTGCAGCAGGATCGCCAGACCTTCAATGGCCTGGTGTACCGCCTGCCGGACGGGACTGGAAAAGAGATGGTCCTTTCAATCAGCGGCGAGCCGGTGTTTGGCGAGGAGGGACGGTTCACCGGCTATCGCGGCATCGGCAGGGATATGACCGAACTGGAAAAAGCCGCCGCGGCCTTGCGCGAAAGCGAACACATGTTGTCCCTGATCACCGACAACGTGCCCGCGATGATTGCTTATTTCGATTCCGGATTGGTCTGCCGTTTTGCCAACCCGGGATTCACCCGTGCGGTGGGTGCCTTGCGGCGGGAGGTGATCAATCGCCATCTGCACGGCATCCTGGGCGAGGAGAACTATGACGCCGTGAGAGGTTATTTCGCACGTGCACTGGCGGGCGAACCCACAAGATTCGCCCAACAGGTTGAGATTGCCCAAGGGGGCACGCGAATTTTTTCGGTGAATCTTGTCCCCGACATCAACGTCAAAGGCCGGATTTCCGGCTGTTACGCGCTGTTTGAAGATATCACCGAACAAAAGGCCACCGAACGAAAAATCCGTCAGATGAACGCCGAACTGGAACTTCGCGTGGAAGAAAGAACACGCAGGCTGATCGCCGCCAATCGGGAACTGGAAGCCTTCAGCTATTCGGTGTCCCACGATCTGCAAGCGCCTCTGCGCAGAATTCAGCGCTATACCGAATTGTTGACGGAACGGACCGCCACCACACTGGACGAGGCCAGCCGGGCCATGCTCGAAAGTATCCTCAAGGCCACCGGCCATACCCGGGAGCTGATCGGCGACCTGATGAAACTATCGCAGATATCCCGGGCGGAACTCAATCTCGCCAGCGTCAGCGTGACGAACCTGGCGATCGCGGGATTTGCGGACCTCGCAAAACTGGACCCGGCACGACAAGTTTCCGTGCAGATCCATCCGGACATCCAGATCGAGGGTGATGCCTCCTTGCTGAGGATTCTGCTCGACAATCTGCTGGGCAATGCGTGGAAGTTCACTTCCGGGACCGAAGCGCCGCGCATTGAAATCGCGCCCATTGAATCCGGCGAAGGACGTGGATTTTACGTGCGCGACAATGGTGCGGGCTTTGACATGCGCTACGGCTACAAATTGTTTGGCAGCTTTCAACGCCTGCACGGACAGGACGAATTCAAGGGAACCGGCATCGGTCTGGCGATCGTGCAACGCATTGTCAACCTGCACGGATGGAAAATCGCAGCCCAGGGCGAGGTCGGCAAGGGCGCAACATTCACGGTCAGGGTGGCGTGAAATCATGGAACACCTGAAAACACTGATGATCGAGGACTCCGAGGAGGATGCCCGTGTAGTGCTTGCGAGTCTCGCGGCCGGCGGTTACGCGGTGGATTGCCACCGTGTGCAGACCGCGGAAAAGCTCGCCGAAGCGCTTCAGGTCACGGATTGGGATCTCGTACTGTCGGACTTCAACATGCCGCGCTTCAGCGCCATCGAGGCACTGCAAATGATTCGGAACTCGCCACTGCGGGTGCCGATGATCGTGGTCACGGGCACCATTGGCGAAGAAGCCGCGGTGGCAGTGATCAAGGCCGGCGCCACCGACCTGGTGATGAAACAAAGTCTCAAGCGCCTGAGCCCGGTTGTCGAACGCTGCCTTCGCGATCAGAAGGCCAACCGGCAATATGAACTCGCGGTCGCCGCACTGAACGAAAGCGAAGCGCGTTTTCGCGCCATCGCCGCAAACCTGCCGGGCGTGGTGTTCCAGGCGATATTGCATGCCGAGGATGGTAGCGCGGAGCTTGCCTATGTCAGCGAAGGCAGTCAGTGGGTGCTGGGTGTGGCTGCCGAGGCACTGATGAGCAATCCGTCGCTGCTCTCCGACCTGATCGTGGACGAGGACAAGGAGGATTTCTTGTCAAGCCTGCAGCAAGCCGCGAGATTCCTCACGCCCGGAAACTGGGAGGGCCGAATCCGGGCACCCTCCACCGGTGGAGCCATCAAGTGGGTGAATCTGCGTGCCAGCGTGCGCAAGCTGTCCTCCGGGGCTGTGGTGGCCGATGGCATCATTTCCAACATCACCGAAAGCAAGATCGCCCAGCAGGCGATTCAGGAGCAACAACGGCAATTGCGGAATCTGTCCGCGCATGTGGAGCGCGTGAAGGAATACGAGCGTGGCCATATCGCCCGCGAAATACACGACGACCTGGGCGGAACCCTGACGGCCGCCCGCATCGATCTGGCCTGGATTCGCGGACGACTGCAGGCGGATCAAGAGCCTTTGCTGGACAAGACCGACTCGATGGAAGCGCTACTGGATTCCGCCATCGAGGCAACCGGGCGGATTTCCCGCAGCCTGCGCCCGCTGGTGCTCGACCACGGCATTTCGGCAGCCATCGAATGGCAGGTCAAGGAATTCCGCAAGCGGATGGGCATCGAATGCGATTTTGTGGATTCGACCGACGACAAGATACTCGATCCCGAGTTGTCCACGGCCCTGTTCCGGATTTTCCAGGAGACCTTGACCAACATCGCCAAACACGCCGGCGCCCGCCACGTGGACGTGACACTGGAACACGAGGACGGTGTCATCGCCCTGACTGTCTCGGACGACGGCCGAGGAATTCAGAGTGCCGATCTCGCCAAGGACAACTCCTTTGGCATTCGCGGCATGCGTGAGCGTACCGCGGCCTTCGGTGGAATACTGGATATTGCGCGCATGCCTGCCTCCGGCACGCGGGTAAGAGTTTCGATGCCGGTGCCAGTGTCCGGTGCCGCCTCGGCCACAGGTATCCCGCCCGCCCACTCCAACTCTTGATAGACTGTCATCCTAATGGTTCGACTGCTCATCATTGACGATCACACCATCGTGCGGCACGGCCTGCGCCAGGTCGTTTCGGATGCTGCCGACATCAACGTCGCCGCCGAAGCCGGCAGCAGCGCCGAGGCAATCCGGCTGCTGCGAGAAGGCAGCTTCGATATGGTGCTGCTGGATATTTCGCTCCCGGACAAGAATGGCATCGACACGCTCAAACAGATCAAGCGCGACAAACCCTTGCTGCCGGTCATCATGTTGAGCATGCATGCCGAGGACGAATTTGGCGTACGCGCCATGAAGGCCGGCGCGTCCGGGTATGTCAACAAACAGAACGCGCACGATCAGTTGGTGACTGCCATTCGTCAGGTGGCTTCCGGACGCCGGTACATCAGCCCCGATCTGGCGGAGGAACTGGCCAGATCTATCGGAGAATTGACCGACAAACTGCCGCATGAATTGTTGTCCGACAGGGAATTCGATACCCTGCGCATGCTGGCGGGTGGCAAATCTCTCACGGAAATCGCGGAGCGTCTGTCCATCAGTCCCAAGACCGTCAGCGTCTACCGTACCCGTCTCCTGGAAAAAATGCGGCTCAAAAACAACGCCGAACTCGCCACTTACGCGTTCAAGAACGGGCTGATCGAATAAGCACTGGCGTTAAAGAACGTTGAATGAAGTGCCTTTCCCACAAAGGTGGAGAAACGGCGGCTTTTGATATACCAGGATTCTCGTCTTCACGGGAACCGAATTCTGAAATTCATTCAGCATTTCCTTAAAGTTTTCCCCCGCCTTCCCGATATTCTTCGCAACTGACGGTGTCTGCCCGGGACCTGTCAGCCGGGCCATTTTCGTGGCATCCCATCACGGCGGGCAAATATCGGAGACATGCAACAGGTCCTTCGGCCTGGTACCCACTGTCATGAGTGCGCCCCTGAATCCCACTGAAATTGCCCGCCAGACGTTGATTCAGCTCGCTTCCCGCCGGCTTGCCCCGACGCCGGACAACTTCAAGGAAATCTATCACGGCATTTCGGGCACCAAGGCGGAGGAGAGCGAACAGCCGATCGATCGGAAACTCGCGGAATTTGCCCGAGGCCTGCCGGATGACAACACTGGCAAGACAACCCGGAAAGTGCTGGAAGAAGCGCTGGCGCTACGCGACTGGCCCAGCGCCCGTCGCGCCATGCTGGTGCTGGCGCGGTATTCCAGTGCAGGCTCGGGTCCGGTTGCAGACCTTTCGCGGGATGCCTTGCGCGGACTGCTGCGAAACTTTGATGCGCCGCATGAGGGCTGGACCCAAGAGGCAAAATTTGCCTCGCTGCGCTTACTGATCGAAAACTCCGATCAACCTCTACCACTCGGCGATGCTCTGCCGCTTCTCGCGGAAAGTTGGAAGGACCCGTCCGCAGCAATATCCGCATGCGGCCACCCGACAGACCCGGGCACCGGATTGCCGCAAGACCTTGCCGGTGATATCGCGGCACCACTGCGCGCGTGTTTGATTCTGGCGCTTGAGACAACGCTGCCAGGACTGCTGCGACATGCCCCCGATCTCGCCTGGGAGGCCAATCGCCTCGCCGCCCGGGTCCGGGAAGCGGCAGGTACCGAGGCGTTTTCCCGCATCGGCGTGGATCTCAAGGAATTCACCCATCGCATTGAACTGCATGGCGGCGGCGAAAGCGAGACTCGCGAGGGACTGCTGCGCCTGCTGCGGCTGCTGATCGAAAACATCGATGCCATGGTCGAAGGCGATCACTGGCTTCAAGGCCAGCTAGCCATCGTCAAGGCGGTGCTGGAGCAGTCGCTGACCCCGGAAGTTCTGGACCGCGCGGAACGCGCCATCCGGGATCTGATGCACAAACAATCTGTGCTGAAACGCTCGGTCGAGGAAGCCAAGGAGAACATCAAGACGCTGTTGCAGGAGTTCATGCTGCGTCTGGTCTCCATGTCGGAATCCACCGGGGACTATCAGAAGAAGCTGGAAACTTACACGGAAAAACTCCGCAAGCCGGCCAGCATCGAAACCTTGACCACCATGGTCGGCGACCTGCTCAAGGAAACCCAGGACATGAAGACCTCGGCCGAGGCTTCGCACGTCGCGCTGAACACTGCCCAGGAACGGGTTGGCGCAGCGGAACTGCGCATCAAACAGATGGAGAAGGAGCTTGAGCAGTTGACCGAGCGGGCGCGGGAAGACGCGTTGACCGGCACGCTCAACCGGCGCGGGCTGGACGAGGCATTTAAACGTGAAGCCGGTCGAGCCGACCGTCAGAACACCAGCATGTGCGTGGCGGTGGTGGACATTGACAATTTCAAGCAACTGAACGACAGCCTCGGACACACGGTGGGCGACCAGGCCCTGCAACATATCGCCAGCGTCATCAAGAAGCACCTGCGTCCCGAAGATGCACTCGCCCGCTACGGCGGCGAAGAATTTGTCGTGTTGTTGCCGGACTCTGACCTGGACAAGGCAGTGGGCGTCATGGTCCGGCTCCAGCGCGAACTCACGAAAGAATTCTTCCTGCATAACAAGGAGCGCCTGCTGATCACCTTCAGTGGCGGCGTTTCGGAGCGCCGCCACGGCGAGGAACTCGAACCTGCGGTCGAACGGGCAGACCGGGCGATGTATAAGGCCAAACGCAGCGGAAAAAACCGGGTCGTGGCCGATACGAGTTCGGCAAACCCCGTCCCAGCAACCAGTCTGTCGCAAGCCGCCCATTCCTGAGGCCTGGAACCCAGGCTACTGCCACGAACGGCGGATGGGCAGGAATTGCCTTCCTTTTTGCCCCCTTTTCCCGGCTTTGGCCTTGCATGGCCTTCGCTACAGTGGCCACCATCGCCATCGGCTCCTGAATTGACAAGACCCGGCGGCGGACATCAAGGAACCTATCATGGCTGTAACGCTGCTCCAGACGATGCGACGGATGGACTCCACCCGGGATGGCGCCGCCAAGACGCCCTCCCGGATGGCTCCGGGATTGCCGGCAGGCTCGACGGATTACTACCGGCGCATCGAGGAATATGCCAGACGCATCCGCGCCACCCGCGACGTGGACCATATCGTCGGTATTCTGGACGAGGCGCTGCACGATACCCGGGCGCTGACGAGTGATCGACCCGATCCGGCAGCAGAAGCAAAATTGCTGCGCGCCGATCAGGAAATCCAGGCGCTCAAGGCCGAGCTGGAACGCACGGTGGCGCTCACCCATATTGATCCACTCACGGAATTGCTTAATCGCCGCGGGCTGGAATCCAGTTTTGTCGCGGAAGCGGCGCGCAGCGATCGCCACGGCTCCCCGTTGTGCGCGGCGCTGATCGACATCGACGATTTCAAGCGCATCAACGACATCTACGGCCATCCGGCCGGTGATGCAGCGCTGACCCATTTCACCCGGTTCCTGCGCTCGGCGCTGCGTCCCAACGACGTGCTGGCCCGGGTGGGCGGCGAAGAGTTCATGATGTTGTTGCCGGACAGCAATGAAGCGGCCGCGTTTGTCGCGCTGAGCCGGCTGCTCAAGTCGGTTTCCGAGCACCCGGTCAGCGTTTCCAATGGGCAATGCCAGATCACTTTTACCGCCAGTGTCACCCAGCGCGCCTTTGGAGAACCGCAGCAGGTCATTTATGAGCGCCTCGACGAAACCCTGGTGCGCGCGAAACACTCCGGCAAGAACAGGGTGATGTTCGCACAACACTGAGTTGCAAAACGCCTGATCCCTCCCCCCAGGCGTTCCGGGCCGCGCGGATCCCATCCACGCGGCCTCTTCTTCCGGCACATTTTTCCTAAAGTTCGGCGGGCCCGCACCGATATCAGGTCCAACGGAGGATTCTTCGGCATTGATTCAGGCCGACCCACGTTGACGGCGCCGGGGCATTTGCTTCAATCGCCGCCCGCAACTTTTCTTGGCAAAAGGAGAAAGTAATGCCTCAGATCATCAACACGAACATTGCTTCGCTGAACGCGCAGCGCAACCTCAATACCTCGCAGATGTCACTGTCCACTTCTCTGCAGCGCCTGTCCTCGGGTCTGCGCATCAACAGCGCCAAGGACGACGCCGCCGGATTGGCGATTTCGGAACGATTCACCGCGCAAATCCGCGGCCTCGATCAGGCACGGCGCAATGCCAACGACGGCATTTCGCTGTCGCAGACCGCGGAAGGCGCGCTGGAAGCCGCCGGCAATATCCTGCAACGCGTACGTGAACTTTCGGTGCAGTCCGCCAACGCCTCAAATTCCGCCTCGGACCGCCAGGCCCTGAACTCGGAAGTGACACAGTTGATCGCGGAACTGGACCGGATTTCCCAGACGACGGAATTCAACGGCCAGAAGCTGCTGGATGGTTCATTCGGATCCTCGGTGTTCCAGGTCGGCGCCAATGCCAACCAGACCATCACTGCCACCACGGCCAATTTCACTGCCACCAAATATGGCAATTATCGCGTTGGCGCACTCGCCGCCACCGCGACCAGCCCGTTGGGTGACCTGGTCCAGGGCAGCACCGCCAATTCCATCGCTTCCAATGCGGCGGCAACTTCCCGGGTGGCCGGCGGAACCATCACCATCAACGGCGCGGTCGGCAGCGCAACCATCACGGCTGCATCAGCGGCGAGCGCCAAGACCGTGGCGGCGCAGATCAACTCCCAGACCGGCAACACCGGCGTAACGGCCAGTGCCACCACCGAGTTCGACCTGACCGCGCTTACCGCCAGCGCGAGCTACTCGCTGAACGTCACCTCTGCCAATTCCACCGCGGTGACGATTGCCTTCCAGGTCGGCGCAACGGTCAACACCGACGGCCTGTCAGCCGCCGTCAACGCCTTTAACGACGTGTCGTCCAAGACCGGTGTCACCGCCAAGGTGAATTCCGCCGGAACGGGTGTCACACTCACCAACGGCGCTGGCGACAACATCACGATTCTCAACAACGCCGCATCCACCGCGGCTGTCACTGTGGGCGGCACGGCCACCGCGGCAGCAGCCACGGCCGTCGGCACGGGCCAATTGGCGCTGGATTCCGACAAGTCCTTTAATGTCGCAGCAGCCAATACCACGGACTTCTTCAACGCCGCCAGTTCCGCTTCGCAACTCCAGGCGGTGAGCGCGCTGGATGTGTCAAGTGTCTCGGCTGCCAATCGCTCGATTGCAATCGTGGATTCCGCGCTTGCGTCGGTGAACGGCCAGCGCGCCAAGTTCGGCGCCCTGCAGTCGCGTTTCGAGAACACCATCTCCAACTTGCAGACGACTTCGGAGAATCTGTCGGCATCGCGCTCGCGCATTCGCGACGCGGACTTTGCCTCTGAAACCGCCAACCTGACCCGTGCCCAGATCCTGCAACAGGCGGGCATGGCGATGCTGGCCCAGGCCAATGCGTTGCCCAACAACGTTTTGACACTGCTGCGCGGCTAAGGAGCTCGTAAACAGGCACCTGAACGGACCCGGCCTTACGGCCGGGTCCCTTCTTCCAAGAGGTGTTCAACATGCAACCGATCGCTTCAGGAAATCACCTTGCACCGGGTTCGACAGGATCGGACCGGGAGTTTCCGCGCGCGCTCGATCCGGTACAACCCAAAGCAGCGAAGATTCAGGCCGCTGCCTCGGCCGTCGTGCTGCCCACCCCGGAACAGGTTGCCGAAGCCATTGCCACCGCCAACGAGGCGTTGCAGTCGATTTCCAGCAGTGTGGAATTCTCGCTCGACAGCAGCACCGGGAAAACGGTGATCCGCATTGTCGATTCCGGAAACCAGCAGGTCATCCGCCAGGTCCCTTCGGAGGAAATGCTGGCCATCGCCCGTGCAGTTGACCGCTTGCAGGGTCTGCTGTTGCGCCAGCGCGTCTGATTCGAAACCGTTGATCTGTCCGACAGGCAAAGCCTGCCGGCCGGTTTTCGCACGTTTGCGCCGGCGTTAAAGTTTTCGCCGGTGCCGCCGTAATGTTGCCTATCGGCGCACTCCGCCTTTATTCAACACCCTGAACACATGGAATCTGGCCGCATTTCCTCCCCCGGACTGGGATCGAACCTGGATGTCGCCGGGATCGTCTCCAAACTGATGGAGGTGGAGCAGCAACCCTTGTTTCAACTGGCCTCCCGGGAAGCCGGCCTGCAAGCGCAGATTTCCCTGGTCGGCCAGATCCAGAGTGCCCTGTCGAATTTCCAGACTGCGGCCAAGGCACTGGACACATCCGCTGCAAAAGCGACGTTCAAGGCAACGTCGTCCGACTCGGCCATCCTCAGCGCTTCGGCGACAGAAACTGCTGCGGCTGGCAGCTACGCCGTCACAGTCTCGCAGATTGCCCAGGCCCAGCGCCTCTCCAGCGTGGGACAGGCTTCCAAGACCGCCGCCATCGGTGCCGGCACGGCCAGCACCCTGACGTTTACTTTCGGAGAAATCACCGGTGGCAGTTTCGATGCCCAGACCGGCCGATACACGGGTGCCGCGTTTGCGGCGGACGCCGGATCGGTGCCTTTCACCGTCGACATCGGCGCCACCAACAACACGCTGGAAGGCATTCGCGATGCAATCAACGCCAAAAAAGCCGGTGTGACGGCGAGCATTGTCAACGACGGCTCCGCCACGCCGTACCGTTTGGTGCTCAGCGTCGAGGCCACCGGCGCCAAACGCAGTCTGAAAATTGACGTCGCCGGCGACGCATCCGTGCAATCTCTGCTGGCACATAACCCGGCTGCCGCCCAGAACCTGTCGCAATTACGTACCGCGCAGAATGCGCGCCTGAGCATCGACAGCATCAGCATCGAATCGGCCCAGAATTCGGTGAGCGGCGTGATCGATGGCGTCACGCTGGAGGCCAAGGCCACCGGCACCGTGAGCGTCAACATCGCTCGCGATCACGCCGGCCTCTCTGGAGCGCTGGCCCAACTGGTCAAGGCTTACAACGAAGCCAACAAGGCGGTCAGCGATGCCACCGCCAAGGGCAAACCTCTGCAGGGCGACACCGGAACCAATTCGCACCTTTCCCGCCTGCGCACCCAGATCGGCGCCTTGCGAAATGGCTCCGACACCCTGCAATCCCTGTCGCAACTCGGGGTGGCATTTCAGCGGGACGGCAGCCTCACGTTTGACGCCACCAAATTGCAGGCGGCCCTGGACAAGGACCGCAGCGCTACCGTGGACACCGTCGCATATTATGCAAAAGCGTTGACAACGCTGGCCGACGGCATGCTCGGGTCCAAGGGGACACTGACCGCCAAGACCGAGGGCATGAACCGGACCTTGTCCGACATCGATGACCGGCGCCAGGTGTTGCTGCGGCGGCTCCAGGCCACGGAAAGCCGTTATCTCGCGCAGTTCACCAAGCTCGACACCCTGAT
>JBJXFN010000247.1:0-8695 GCA_046155535.1 Burkholderiales bacterium | reverse complement strand
TGCTGGAGAACGTCGGTCAGGCCGTCGTTTTTTGCGACGAGGGAGTCGTGGGCGTGAACATTCCTCACCCGGCACGGTATGCGCTGCACAAGCTGTTGGTGTTCGGCGAACGCAGCGCATCGTTCATGCAGAAGGCCCGAAAGGACCTGGAGCAGGTCGCGGCATTGCTGGAGTATCTCAAGGCGAACCGCGCCGGGGACGTCGAGGACGCATGGGCGGATCTGATTGGACGGGGGCGCGGGTGGACCACGCGCGCAAGGCAGGGTCTGAACGCACTTGCGAAGGCCGCGCCTGACCTGGAAGTCAGGGATTGGTTGCTATTTGCAAAGTGACAGCGATGCGTTCGGGTCAGGCATGCCGGAATAAATTTCGATCGACACAGACCCGGAACCCGATGCGCCTCCTCTATATCCTGATTGAATTCGAGAACGTTCTTCCGCTCAGGCTTGGCATTGCGACAGGCAACGATCAGCCGTTGGCGACGAAACTCGGTGGAATCAACGAAAGGGGTTTTGAATCTTCAAGGTTTCCTCGAAGACTTGTCTGACTTGCAGGCCCTCCGAAACCAGGATTTTGCATCCCGCCATCAGTGCAGCCGCGACGATCATTGCGTCATACACGGACAACCCGTGTTTCTCCGCGATCTGCAGTCCAGGTCGTGAGTTTCTTCCCCGATTGGCACCACCTTGCATACGTTGCGTATTGTCGAGAGCATTTCCCGAATGTCGGCAATCGACAGTTTGAGTATGCGCGAAGCCACAGAAGCATACTCGTTGAGCACCTGTACACTCAGAATTCCACCAGCACTCAATTCGTTCTCGGCGCGATTCGCCTTGGTTTCGTCGCCGGACAACAGGTAGAGCAGAACATTCGTATCAAAGCATCGTTCAGCCGCGCGCATTGGCTTCAAGGCGGTCGAACTTGAAATCGGCAGGAAGTCGCCCGCGGAATTTCCGCAGCCGCGCCAACAGCTCACGGGCCTGAGGACGTTTCTTCACTTCAAACACTCGTGACCCAACCACCTGGATTTCAATTTCGTCACCTTCTTTCAGCGTCAGGGCGTCGACTACCGCGGCGGGCAGTCGTACGGCCAGGCTATTCCCCCACTTTGCGACCCGCATGGTGACTCCTCGAGATATACATGGAGCATTGTCTATCCATACGCTCGTTCCTGCAATTGGCGCAACCGAGCCTCAGGTCGATGCGATCGTGCGACGACGACTTGGAGCGAACCAGGTCAGCCTTGCAATGTTGTCTTCGTGCTTCCGTAGTGAAGCACGCCGCAATTTCCGGGTGAGACTTTGCGGCAATTCCCGCGAGGTTTACCCGGCGACCCGATCCCGCAGCACGACGGCCTGGATGGCGTTGGCGAGGTCCTCTTTATCGCGAAAATCTAGTGGTCGTCGAACGTGAGCCACTGTGCCAATGCGTGGCCGCAGTCGGATCGGCCTGTCAGGCTATTCGTGGGGCGCGGAGCAGGTCAGAAAGCGGCGCCAGGACGGTCCCGATTTCGAGGTCGTGGCCCTGTAAATCGGTATAATTACATGAATCACATCAATTGAAGGGAAAACATCATGATCCGCGAAGCGCCCGCGATGACTGTCCGGCAGAACCTGGGGGAATTGCTGAATGAAGTGCAGTATCGAAATGGCAAGGTGCTGATTACCAAGGCTGGCAAACCGGTGGCGGCGTTGGTGGACATCGCGCTTTTCGAACGGATCCGGAAGCTGGACGAGGATTTCGACCAGATGACGGCGGATTTCGCCAGGGCGTTCGCGGGGAAGGGCGAGACGAAAATTGAGGCCCTGGTGGATGAGGCGGTGAAAGCCGTGCGTCGCAAATCCCCCGGGACGTGAAAGTCGTCCTCGACACCAATGTGCTGCTGTCCGGATTGATGTTTCCGGATGGCGCGCCGGGGCGCGTTGTGGCCGCATGGCGCCAGGCACGATTCGAACTCGTTATTGCGGTGCCCCAGTTGGCCGAGATCGGTCGGGCTCTGGCCTATCCGAAGATCCGCCGCATTCTCGGCTGGGACGATCAACGCATCGAGCAGTTCATCAGGCAGCTTTATGTCAGAGCCCAGATCGTGGATCTCGCCGGCACTTCAGTGGAAGTGCCGGGCGATCCGGACGATATTCCAATTCTCGCCACGCTCCTTGCGGCGACGGCGGACGTTCTAGTCACCGGAGATGGCGACTTGCTTGCACTGAGAGATCGTTACGCCATACGAACACCCGCGGAGTTTGCACGCAAGCTTTGAGCGAAGACACGGCGGCGCATGCGACGGGATCCACGAGTAATTCGGATCAGCCTTGCAATGTTGGCATTCATGCTTCCGTAGTCGAGCACGTCGCAACATTCATTCGGGCCATGTTGGAAATTCCCGCCAAGTTTACGCGGCGACCCGATCCCGCAGCACGACGGCCTTAATGGCGTCGACGATATCCTTTTTATCGCGAATATCTAGCGGCCGTCGAACGTGAGCCACTGCGCCAGCGCGTGGCCCAGGGTCACCATGCGGCTGACATGGGGCGGCTGGTTGACGTAGTCGGCGAGGGTGTCGTGCGCCTCTCTTGGCAGGTCGAGCGTGGCCGGACGCAGGTGCGCCATGCGAGCGCCTTCTTCCTTTGCCAGTGTGACAACCTGCGCGGCCGCGGCGGTGATGGTGCCGCTGGCTTGCAACGGGGCGAACGCGGTGTAAGCCAGCGCGAGCAGGCCCGGCCAATGCGCCAGATGCCGCCACAGCGTGGCAACGCTGGCATCGATGCCGGACGCGCCGAACGCGTTGACGTGGCGGATGAGATTCCAGGTGTTGTCGTCGATTCCCTCGCGCGGCAGCAGCGGCCGCAGAGGGGGCCACGGCGGCGCGCTGATTCGTGGGGACGCCTTTGCCTGCTCTTTCCCCGGTGGCGTGACCAACGCGGCCAAAGCCGCCAGGTTCAGGCCGTTGGAGCGGTTGTAGGCGAAAACGATGGCGCGGATGTTGTCGAGGTCACGCGGGCCGATGCCGACGCACGCGAGCTGCGTCGGTGCCAGTGGTGAAGGCATCGGCAGCCGGGTGCGCGCGATCACACGCGCCAGCGCGACATCCGGCAGGCCGCTCAGGTAGATCGGTTTCGCGAGTGCCCAGACCTTGGGGAGGCTCGTGCCTATTCCGGCCAGTCCGCGCCAGATCGACGTCAGCAGCGGAATGCCCATCGTCTGCCGGATATCGGCGAAGATTGCAGCCGTCTCGCCGGTGGCGCTTGCTTCATCGAGCGCCGTCACCGGGTCATAGGAAAAATCCGCACCCATCGTAAATCTCCCGTTTGTTGAACGTGGAAAAGAGAAACAGGTTTCAGTCCTGCATGGTTGCACAATTTGGGAGGAAACATTCCAGACGCCAGGACAGACGCCTAATTGGAAGCCGAAGTTTTTCGCGGTGGGTCGGTATGCGAAAGTGCTGGCGGATCTCGCCGCCATCCTGGTGCGCTTCCCGAGTCTGATGAGGGAAGAGGCGAGCGCTCGGGATCTCATGGAAGGTCGGGTTCCGGGCCTATGTCATTGCCCGTCGAACGCCCTGTTATACGAATGAAGGCGTATGCTGGGTGCTCACATTATTGTTTGGAGCGATGCGATGCGCAGGTTAATGCTGTCACTGTTGTTGTTGACTGTAAGTGCCGGTGCCGCGGCAGAGTGGGCAGAAATCGGCGCCGACCCAATCAGAACTTCTTACGCCGATCCCGCGACTCTTTCCAAAGCGGGCGACAACGTAAAAATGTGGGACCTCGCGGACTTCAAGGCGGTGCAGTCGCGACCGTATGGAACCCCTTTTCTATCGCAGAGGAGACAGCAGGAATATGACTGTGGGAACCGCCGAACGCGGGTCCTCGAACTGGTGCGTTACGCCGAAAATATGGGGCAGGGCGACGAGGCGCCGGCAGAAGTTGACGCGGAGAAGTGGGAGCCCATCGCGCCTGGCACGGCGGGCGAAGTGTTGTGGAAGTTTGCCTGTGGAACGCGGTAGGGTCTCAAAAAAAAATTGCGGCGCCTTTTCCGACGCCGCAATCCGCCGCTATCGCCAAATGCCAGTCGTTACTTCCGCCAGGCGCTGAACACGTAATCCTTGTCCTTCTGTGCGGTATGGCATTCGTAACAAGCCGTTGCTGCGTTATTGCCCACTGCCCGATCGCGGGTGTCGCCCTTGAAGCCTTCGAAACCCCAACCGCCGGTGGCGGCGTAGCGCTTCGCGTCCTTGTGCATGACGCCGACCACCTTGCGCGGCCCTTCGACGAGTGCGTTGCCCGCGTCGGAGGATTCCAGAAGGTCGAAGATGATCACACTGCCATCGGGGAATTTACCGCTGCGGTAGCCTTTCAGGGCCTTCTTGTTGGCGTAGAGATGGTGGATGCCCCCGAAGGCATCGAAAAGTGGATGTCCCTTCTGGATCACCATGGATTTCACATGGGTCCAGTCGCGATAGCCGTCGGGGTAGGGCACCGGCGGCGGATCGGCGGCGAAGACATTGGTGCTGAAAATCAGGAACGCAATTGCGAGCAGTTGTTTCATGTCGGGGGCCTCTTGTTAGAATCGGAATGAAGAGGCGACGATGATGCTGTCGCCTGTGCGGCGCAATCTAGCGAAATAAGATTGCCGACAAAAGCGGGCACAGACCGGTGGGGTAGGCACTTTCTGGTGTGAATTGTTGATGCGGAACGTAAAAGTAACTCAAGTCGATGCCCAGCCGCCGGTGGCGCGCATGGTGGAGGACATCGTGGGCTGCAAGTGGTCCCTGGCGGTGCTTGGGCTGGTGCGGCAGGACATTCGCCGTCCGGGCGCCATGGAGCATGCGATCGACGGCCTCACGGCAAAGGTGTTGAACGAGCGGCTGCGCAAGCTGGTGCGTTACGGAATCCTGGCAAAAACCTCTTACCCGGAAGTGCCGCCCCGAGTGGAATACAACCTGACAGCTTTCGGCCGGAAATTTACCGGCGTGCTGGATCAGATCGGCACCTTGCAGCAGGAAGTCGATCGCTCGACAGCCGGTTCGTCCAAACTCAAACAGAGGACCGGGCGCGTCATCTAACCGAATCACAGAAGTGTCGGCCGGCGTAACATGCGCTCCCATGTAAATCGAGCACATCCGGCACCTTCTGCAATCTCACGGCGCCAAGCCTGGTCACCGGCAAGTTCTCTTCAACGGGAGAAATTCAGGTGGCAATTTCTTGAAATATCTCCATATGAGATATATGATCGTCCTGTGCATGTCATTACGCGCAAACGCCTCATAGAGTTTTCGGTCAGACAGCCGGCGGCGGATGCGTCTCTGCGCGTCTGGTATGCCATCGTGTCGAAGACGGATTTTGCCTCCTTCACGGAATTGAAGCGAGTTTTTCGTACCGCCGACAAGGTTGGGAAATTCACTGTCTTCGACATTGGCGGCAATAAATTCAGATTGATTGCCGCAATTCATTACAACCGACGCAGGATCTATATTCGTCATGTGCTCACTCATGCCGAATACGATCGCGGCAAATGGAAGGAGTAAACATGCTTGCTACCGAAATGGATCGAATCGTGCAGGAATACCGCCGCCTTCGGGCGGTCGTGCCGCTCGGGAGTATTCGAACAAAAAAGGAATACGCGCATGCGGTGAGTTTGCTTGATGCCATCCTGGATGAAATAGGGGAGGATGAGAAGCATCCGATGGCGGAACTGGCCGACGCGATAGGCTTGTTTGTCGAACGATACGAAACGGAACATTCGCCGATTCCAAGGGGAAAACCCGCAGAAATTCTCCAATTTCTGATGGCCGAACACGGCTTGCGGCAATCGGATTTGGCAGACATCGGGTCGCAGGGCGTCGTTTCGGAGCTTCTGGCCGGAAAGCGTGAACTCAATACACGTCAGATCAGAATCCTGGCCCGGCGATTTGGCGTGTCCCCGGCTGTATTCGTCTGACGCAAGGCCATGCACAAAAAGTCTTGGTTCCGCTTTCTCTGATGATGTGCGGGAGTGTTTGTGCAAAACCTTGCTTGCGTAACATTCGCTCCCATGCAAATCGAGCACATCCGCCGCCTTCTGCAATCTCACGGCGCCAAACCCTGCCACGAGGAAGTCCTGCTCCGGGCGTGGGCTCAGGCGCTGCCGCTGGATAGCGGCCGGCAAACGCCAGAAAACTATTTCCCCTTGGCACTGCGTACCGCATTGCCTGAGATCGATGCGGATCTAAGGGCAATCGCCCGCGTTCGTACCGAGCATGCCGGCCAGGATGGCTCCGCGCGGTTGCTGGTCGAACTCTCGGATGGTCGAACAGTGGAGTGCGTGTTGCTGTCGCGCGCCGCGTTGTGCGTATCCACCCAGGTTGGCTGCGCGGTGGGCTGCGTCTTTTGCATGACAGGCCGCGAAGGGCTCCAGCGTCATCTGGGCAGCGCGGAAATCGTCGCGCAGGTGGTGCTTGCCCGGCGGCAACGACCGGTGCGCAAAGTGCAGTTCATGGGCATGGGCGAGCCGGCGCACAACCTGGACAACGTGTGCGAGGCGATCGAACTGCTGGGCACAGCGGGCGGAATCGGCCACAAGAATCTGGTGTTCTCCACGGTGGGCGACCTGCGGGTGTTCGAGCGCTTGCCGCGCGGGACCGTGAAGCCGGCGCTGGCGCTCTCGCTGCATTCGACGAACCCGGCTTTGCGGGCGGAACTTCTGCCCCGGGCGCCCCGCATCGATCCGGCGGAGCTGGTGAAACTCGGTGAGCAATATGCCCGTGCCACGAATTATCCGATCCAGTATCAGTGGACGCTTCTCGAGGGCATCAACGACGGTGACGAGGAGCTGGCACGCATCGCGGCGTTGCTCGCCGGCAAATATGCGGTGATGAACTTCATTCCCTGGAATGCGATCGACGGGTTGCCTTACCGGCGCCCCTCTCCGGAGCGGGCAAAAACGATGGTGCGTGAGCTGCGCGAGCACGGCATCCTTGCCACGCTGCGCGACTCGGCGGGGCAGGACGTGGACGGGGGGTGCGGCCAGCTTCGGGCGCGCGCGGCTGCCTGAGGAATTGGCGCGCCGAAAAAAGTACAGGCCCGTTTCCGGGCCTGTACTGGGGACTTCAGAGATACGTCAGTGAGCCTGCTGGATGCCGGCGAGCAACCAACCGCCTTTGCCGCGCACCGGTTTCACCAGATTCCAGATTTCGGTGAATTCGGCGGGTTCGCCTTCGTTTTCGCGCAGTGTGCCGGTGAAGCGCACGCTGGCGACATAGTCTTCATCGGTGGTTTCGATGCCCAGCAATTCGGCGTTGAGCTCACGGACTTCAGTGTGGTCGGTCGGGCCGGCATTTTCTTCTTGCTGCACGGAAATTTCGGCGAACGCTTCCGGCGTGGTGAATCTGCGAATGTCGGCGAGATCGCGCGCGTCCCATGCCGCCTGCAGGCGGTTGAAATACACCTTGGCGTTGCGCAGAAATCCTTCCACGTCGAAATCGGCTGGGATGCTCCAGTTGGCTTCGGCAGGTGTCGGTGCGGCGTCCTGCGCCAGCGGCGGGATCGGCTGCCCGTAGGCATTGGTGTTGGCGCTGCGGCCTGCAAAGGGTGCCGAAGACTGCGGCGTCTCGAAAGCCTGTTTCATCGGCGAGGCGCTGGTCGCCGAACGCGCGCCCCGGAGCATGCGCCACAGGAACATTGCCGCGAACGCCAGCAGGGCGATCATCAGAATGTTGCCCAGCATTTCCGCCATCGGGCCGGCGAGACCCAGGTGCGACAGGAGCGCGGCGATGCCGAGTCCGGCGGCAAGGCCGGTCAACGGTCCCAGCCAGCGGTTGCCCGTGGCCGCAGGCGCGGCCGGCTGTGTTTGCCCGGGTTTCGCGGCGGCTTCCTGCGCAGGTGCTTTCTGCGCTGGTGCAATCGGCGCGCGATTCAGGTTCTGCGTCTGGCGGCCGAAACTTCTCGCGCCGCCGAGGCGGCGGGCTTCGGCGTCTTCGATCAAGAGCGCAGTGCCGGTCAATACCGTAAACAGGGCGGCCAGGCCGGCCAGAGACGTGCGCAGAACGGGGCGAAAGGATGGCATGCGGGAGTCCTATGATTAAAAAACGAGAACGATGCGCATTATATGCGATCGGGCGGCACGGACTTCAATGGTCCGCGGGACGCGGGCGTCGGCTTACGACCCGCTCCGGTTACACGCGCAGCGCGGGAGCGGACATTCGCGCTGCCTAATATCAACGCTCGTTCTAACCGACGCCACCGAATAGGTTCACCGAATCACCTCGTCCGCGCGCACGCTTGGGCTCAGATGCTCTCGGCGATGATCGTATCCGCCTCGAGGCAGCCGCCGAGCTGCACCTTGCCGAATATGGACACTGCCTGGCCGGACGTGAGGTCACCGAGGTTGACACGCGTGGAACTGAAGCCGCCGCCGGCGGTGCTCACCTCGAACACCTGGGCCAGCGACGCATTCACGCAGCGATTGGCGGTGCCGTCGTTGACCACCAGGCTGTGCGCCACGGTGTCCACGGACACGACCTTGCCCTCGAGTTGCGCAGCGCCCGGCGCCGGGCTCGCGTCAAGGATCACCAGAGGGGAGTACAGAATGTTGGCCTCGCCCGGCTGGCCCAGATAGAGCACGCCGTCCGCCAGCGCTGACTTGCCCGCCTGGATGGCGGAAAACTGCAGTTCCTGGCCCTGACGGTTGAAGACGCGCGAGCTGTTCTCGAACAGCT
>JBJXFN010000229.1:0-9951 GCA_046155535.1 Burkholderiales bacterium | reverse complement strand
TTCTCCGACTTCAAGCAACGCTTGCTGCCCTCGGATGTGGGCCGCACCACGATGTGCCCGACGGAAATTTTTTACGATGCCACCGAAGAGCCCTATATCAAGCTGCTGCCGATCGAAACCCGCCGCGGCGATGAAAGCATCGCATCGCTCAAGCACAAGCCCATCGAGTGGGTGAAGATCAGGCTGCAGCTCGATTCGCATGAAGAAATGGCCAACGCCATGTCCAGCCTGGCGCAGATCAAGGCGGTGACGGTGGAAGAGGCGGCCGCGCTGGGACTGCTGGACGAATCCGATTTCGTGACGACGACCGTGGTGGTCAAGCTGGGCAACCGCGTGGAAATCCCGTGCTGGCGCCACGCCATGATCAACTACCCGCATCCCTTGCTCAAGAAAGGGCTGGTCATTCTCGACACGCCGGGGCTCAACGCCCTGGGCACCGAACCCGAACTCACGCTGTCCATGATTCCGAGCGCACATGCCGTGTTGTTCCTCCTGGCCATGGATACTGGCGTGACCAAATCCGACCTCGACGTCTGGCAGAAGTACGTGCAAAGTTACGTCACACGGCGAATCGCGGTGCTCAACAAGATCGACCTGACCTGGGACGAACTCAAGACTGACGATCAGATCAGCGCCGGCATCGATCGCCAGCTTGACGAAACCTCCCGCATTCTTTCCCTGCCGCGCGATCACGTCATTGCCTTATCCGCCAAGGTTGCGCTGATCGCGCGTATCAAGGGTGACGCGGAACTCCTGGCCAAGAGCCGCATCGGGGAACTCGAAGCACTGATGGCCGAGGAAATCATTCCGTCAAAGCAGCAGATCCTGCGCGCCGCGGTGACGCGCGAACTCGGCGGCATGGTGGATGCCTCCCTGCAGAGCATCACCACGCAACTGGCGGGCGTTCGCAACGAACTCCAGGAAATGGCCAGGCTGTCCGGGAAAAACCGCGATCTTGCGAAAGCCTTGCTGGTCAAGCTCGAACAGGACAAGGCCAATTACCTGAAGCAGACGGAGACCTTTCGCCAGTCCTATGGCACGGTTCTCAAACAAGGCCGGGCGCTCGTGGACACCCTGTCCGAAGACCGGTTGAGCGCGATCATGACCCAGAGCCAGCAGGCGATCGAAAGCAGCTGGACAACCGCCGGACTGATGCGAAGCATGCAGGCACTGTTCGACACCTTCTCGCAACAGGCCGGAAAAATCCTGGAATTTGCCGGAGAAACCCGTGCGTTCGTGGATCGCGTCTACAACGAGTTCCACAGCCTCTACGGATTCTCGAAAACGCTACCCCCGGCTCTCAATCTCGAGCGCCACATCCTGCGCATGCACGCCTTGCAGCAAAGCACCGAGAAATTTTGCAAGGACCCGGTCAACGTGATGACCGAAAAACATTTCCTGGTGCGCCGCTTCTATAACGGATTGGTCGCCCACGCCCGCGACCTGTTCGTTCAATTGCGCGAGGACCTCGAAAGCTGGCTCGGCTCCTCGCTCACGCCGCTGTCGTTGCAACTCAAGGAGCACCAGAAACTCCTGGAACGCCGGGTCGAAAACGTCCGCAAGATCGCCGGCGATGTCAGCACCCTGCAGGAGCGGGTGCGCCAGCTCGAGCAACAGCAGTTGCAACTCGGCAAGCAGGTCGGTGAACTCACCGGAATTCGCGATGTTCTGAACCGCGATCTACCCGAGGTCAAGATCGCAAAGGTCGCCTGAGACGCCTTATTGAAAATTTACTTTCGCTTCCGCGGAGTTTAATCCCGAATGAATGAATTGGGGAGCAGAAGTCCAGAGGTACGTTTAAGCACTAGTGTGCGAGAGCAGGAAAGTATTGACACCAAGTTCCGAACTGCCAATGACCAAAGCTGTAAAATTCTTCGGACTTGACGCGGACGGGGTGTAGTTTGCCAATCATGCTGATAGCTTAGCTGCTACGACTCTACCCTTGCGGAGAAGGCATATATGGGCAGGCGGCGCGCCAAATCAAAACTTTGCAATCGACCGGAATGGGTTGTTCGATGCCGAGACTGACCGACGTCCGCGAATTCAAGATCCGGTCTCCTAGTCTGAGAAGAAGGGGAAATAAATGCCCAGCGTGAAATCCAGAAGTCTCTTCATCAGTCATTCGTGGTCGTACAGCGACGCGTACGAGAAACTGGTCGCACTTCTTGACGCCGCGCCGAATTTTCAATACCGAAACTATTCGGTCCCGAAGGACGATCCAGTCCACAACGCGCCGAACGTTGAGGCGCTGTACAAAGCCATGAAGAATCAGATGGTGTTCTGCGATGTCGTTCTCATTATGGCCGGCAAATATGCGACGTATAGCAAATGGATTGAGCGCGAGATACAGATCGCGAAGAACGACTTCAGCAAACCCATCGTAGGAATTCGGCCATGGGCGAACGAGCAAGTCTCGTCAGTGGTGTCCGACGCAGCGGATCTGCTTGTTGGCTGGAATACGAGCTCAATCGTGTCGGCAATTCGTGAATTGGATCCGTGAGCGAATCATATCCGTCTTCCATGAAAAGCTATGTACACCCTGAGCGCCAGGACGTCTTGCCGAATGATTGGCACGGCTACAAGGGGCATGTCATAAGTGTTGTAATCATGTAGGCCCAAGGTGCAGGCCTGACTATGCTGGCTCGCCGAGGAGGAATGCCGTGGCATACGTGTTCATAAGCCACGCTTCGGAGGACAAGCCGCGCGTCCGGCCACTGGCAAAGGCGCTGGCGCTAGAGGGTGTACAGCTTTGGCTCGATCGTCCCGGGCATGGCCCGAGCCACTTTAACTTCGATCGGGACTTCATCGTGCGCCACAATATCCGCGAATTGCAGAGCGGAAAACCCTGGCCAGAGCAGCTGTCCGTTGCCCTACGCGAAGCAAGCGCCGTGCTCCTGTGCATTTCCAAAAGCCTCTGCAAGGAACGCGCGGTGCTCTCGCAGGAAATCGCTATCGGCGTGCATTCGGGAAAGCTCACGGCGTGCATCGTGGACGATCTCGCGGAAGCCGATCTCCGTGCAGACCTTGGCCTCGTTGACCTGTCCAAGATCCAGACCGAGCGTATCGACACGGCACTTCTCGACCGCGCTACCTCTGAGATCGAATCGGGCCGTGCGCCGGCCCTGCTAACGGCCGAGCTCAAGGGGGAGTGGGAGCGGGTGATGAAGCTTAAGGCCGACATCCGCGCAATCTTCGAGCGGTTTGGCGTGGACAGTATTACGCTGGCGGAGGTCAAGCAGGCATGCGAAGTCATCGCGCGCTATCCGATCGCTCCTGCGGTTGCCTTTCATGAGATTCCGGCAGAGTTAGTCGAACTCTTCGCCGACCGGTTCCATCATGCAGCGGGGGCGAGGCGGCATGTCACTCTTGCCATGAATCTCAGAATGCAATGCAATGCCGAACGATTCGAGGAGCGGCAGATCCTGGTGAGCATCGCAGAGGTTCCCCCACCCGAATCCACACCCCCACTGCAATACTGGTCTCAGGTCTTTAGTTTGGCGGGAATGAAGTCGCGCAGGACACTCGCTGCGCTGCTCGTGGTGCCCGGCGCGCCAAGCGCGGAGCTCAGCCCGGTGCTTGCGAGGCGCTACGCCGACTTTCTGTGTTGGCTAGCGAAACCGACAACGTGATTGACATCTCGACGGAGGGCATATGAACGGTATTCTCGCAGTTCTAGAGAATCAATTCGGCAGGCTCATCGTAGCTGCGTTTGCCTGCGCCGTGCTTATTTGCGGCCCAGCGTACGCCGATTCGCCACCGCCGCTCGAGTTCAACGCCGCGAGGGTCATTGAGGAGCTTGGCAAGGCACTCGCCGAGGGCCGCAAGGACACTGCCGTGCACCTTTCCCGCCTAGGTTTTGCCCCACAGGTGGACGAGCTGCGGAAAGTGGACAACGTTCCCATCCACGCCTTCTCGCCACGCACGATGATCGAGGGACTTTATCGCAGGGCTGAAATACAGAAAGCCGGCGAAGGCAACCGCTTCCTCGCTGTACTCTACCTCGACACGGCCGAACGCTCGGCCGCGATGGCAATTGACCCGGACTTCGAAGCGCTTCGCAATTATCCATCGGAAAGCCTAGATCTCAAGCGACATCCGATTGTTTTCGCGTCTCTGGAGGCCGTGACACGAACGTCCGCGAGAGCTCCGCTGCCGGCTGTGGTCGAGCGCGCAATCAACAAGATTGCCCAGCACTATTCGGGCCGCGGGCTGGCGCAAGCGCGCGCCGTCGTGCTGAAGAACTTTCGCAAGTCCGGGTTCGACGGGCGCAAGTTCGAGCGGGTTCTGGCAGAGAGCAGTTCGAGCCCGGAGGTGTGGCGGCGCCTGCTCGCAATCGGGACACCGCCGCCGCGCGCCGATGTCGCCCTTCGCGGAATCCTAATAGACGCCATGGCAGGCAGCGCTGCGCTGAGCAGCGATGCTGTAGCTCTCGCCGCGATGGAGGAACTTTCGAGGGATCTTCCGCCCGAGTACGAGCGCTACACTCAGTCGGAGTCCAAGCTGAAAAGCAGGATAGCGCAGGCGGAGGAGGCGGCCCGCCTAAACCAGATCGACAGGACGCGGACCAACGACACGGTGGCGATCATCGGTCTCATTGGCGACGATTTCCCGCCTGAGCCCAAGATGCGAACTCCCAATACGGACTTTGGTCCCGACGCTGGTTCTGAATCTCCTACCACCCCTTCCCCTGAGCCGCCCAAGCCGGGACCGAGTCCTAGCCACCCGAATAAGCCGATTAATCCGGAGGCGCGGGCCTTCGCGGAGCGGTACGGAAACTACATAAAGGAAACCATGACGCCCAGTGGAAGTTTGGGAAGATCCGGTCTGGGGTCCGAAATCTCACCTGGCACGCCACGGGTTTACAGGACTGCCATCCGCTCGGCACGTGCTGGTCGTGGTGTGTCAGTCGGCGGCCAAGTGCAGACAGATTTAAAGGGCGCACCGTTGCGCGCCGTGTGGCTCTCCAATCGCAAGGACGACCGCCTCGGTCGTCTATTCGTGGAATTCAAGGGCAATGCCAGCAAGCCTGGACTGATCGGCGCCTCGCGGGTGTTGTTCGCCGATAGCTTTTATGCTGCGATTTCGGCGCTGTGGGGCAGGCATGACAACAACGCTCACTACAAAAATTGCGACATACTGATCCTAATGAGCATGGATCCGAAAAGTGCGGTGTTGGCCAGCGAGACGCAGGAAACCCTATCGGTGCTGCTATCCAAACTGAATGCTGGTGAGCGTGCCCGAATGCAACACATTTTGAAGGATATGGAAACGCTGCAGGCACGTGCCGAGGCAGGTGGCGACAACAATTTCGAGGCGCTAAGCATCTTGATCAAGACTCAAGCGTTGAACGAGATGGAAACTCTTATCAAGACCGCAAGCGACAGGCTGGATGCCGTTGAGGAAGCGAAGTTCAAAGAATTGCAGGGTCGGCGCGGCATTGTATTACATCCGGCGATCGTAGGCCGTGAACTTTCGTGGTCGACTGCTCGCATTGACTTCTGGTTCAATCGACTTGAAGCGCTGTCGCGCGAAGCCGCAGCCATGAATGGCGGGCGGACGATGCCTGAAGCGCTAAGAAAGATCAAACTCCGCGGCCGCGCTGACACTTGGCAATACTTTGAGTTCGACTCGCGCATTTCGCTCGGGAAGCTGAAAGGGCGTACGGCCCCACTGGTCGTGACCTCGGTGGCGACCGACGGCAGCAATCCCGCAAGCCATGCAGCCGCGGTGCGCAGCCACTTCGGCATCTCCATGTTCGGCCCCGAGCCAGGGCCTAAGGGTATCAAGGTCGAGGACGGACTCTACCGTGTCGACGATCTCGAGGCGCAGGTGCAGCCCATGCTGGATTGGCTAGCGACGAATCACCACGATTTCATGCGTCTGAACGACTTCTCGGAGGCGTTCTCACTGCTGCGCTGGCTCAATTCGGCCAACGTGCAGATCACAATCATCGACATGGACGGTCAGGGACCCGCGATTGCTACTCCAGACCGCGTGCAGCTCGAAGCCGGCCCAAAGACAGGGAAGTAGGAAAATGGGAAAGACGCTCTTTGTTATTTCCGACCTGCACCTCGGTGGTGCAGAGGGCTTCCAGATGTGTTCGTCCGCCGGGCGCGCACGACTCGCGCGCTTCATCGACTGGGCCGCATCCCAGAAGGGAAACGGGGTGGAACCCCACCTGGTCCTCAATGGTGACATTGTTGATTTCCTCGCGGAGGAGGACGAGACCGGCTTCACAGCGTTCGTCGTCGACGAGAAGATTGCGCGGCGCAAGCTTACGCGCATTGCAGAAGTGTGCGAGGAGGTGTTCGCTGCGGTCCGTCGTTTTACTGCTGCTGGCAACCGACTGACGTTGCTTATCGGCAACCACGACGTCGAGCTCTCGCTGCCTGCTGTGCGCCGGCACTTCCTCGGGCTATTTGGCGACGGGCGCGTTGAGTACCTGTACGACAACGAGGCGTTTACGGTCGGTCCAGTCCTGATCGAGCATGGAAACCGCTATGACGGCTGGAACATGGTAAATCACGGCGAATTGCGCCAGATCCGCTCGCAGCTTTCGCGTGGCGAGAAGCCCCGCGTGTTTTCGGCACAGCCGGGCAGTGAGCTCGTCGCGCGAATCATGAATCCGGTCAAGAAGCAATTCGCATTCGTCGATCTCCTCAAGCCCGAGACAGGAGGCGTCTTGCCGATTCTCGCGGTGCTTAACCCGGGGCTGTGGCAAGAGATGGGGATTGCGATGCGCGAGCGCGCCGCCGCATGGTACCGCGGATGGTTTACTGAGGAGGGGCTTCCCGAGCGCGCTGACTACGTCGCGGCCAGGAAGGGGCCAATAACACAAGCCCAATTGATCCCAGAAAACCTGCGCACGGGATTTGATGAGGCCGACAAAGCCGCGGCAGAGGCCCTTCCGCGCGGAGGGCAAGTCGGTCGCGTCAAGGACGTTGCTGTGGGCGTTTTGCTCAAGAAGTTCCGAGACTGGCGCGGCAAAGCGGATTTGACTTTTAGGGTGGATTATGAAGATGCGGAGTACCTCAAGCCCGCGAGGGAGCACGCGCAGCTATTCCGCGTCGTAGTCTTCGGCCATACGCACCTCGCGAAACGAATTGACCTTGGCAACGGCAGGCTCTATCTCAACACCGGGACTTGGGCTGACATAATGCGAATTCCTGCGGCAGTCTACGAAGGCGACGAGGGCGCCGGCGTGCAGG
Source organism: Burkholderiales bacterium (assembly GCA_046155535.1). GTDB lineage: Bacteria > Pseudomonadota > Gammaproteobacteria > Burkholderiales > JACQAP01 > JACQAP01. The sequence goes on along the minus strand of JBJXFN010000229.1, from coordinate 2,743 downwards.
CGCTCACTCGCTTCCTAGACGACGTGGAAAAAAACAACATCACAGGCTTCCGGCGCCAGGTCGCCACATTCGCGCGTATCGACCTTGATGAAAGTGAGCAACTCCAAAGCGCAGACGTATTTTTCTTCGACGATAACGGCCACTCGGAACGACTCTCGGATGCCGGGATACAGGAGCGTCTGGCATGAGCTCATTTACCTACGACGCAAAGCGGCTCAAACGTTTGAAACCAGCCTGTGCACTTATAGAGACTGACAAAAGTCTCGGCACGGGTTTCCTGATTAGCGAAAGCCGCCTGATGACCTGCGACCACGTTATGAAGGACGCAAACACAGCGCGCTGCCGTTTTGGCGACGACCGTTCGAAGGTCCTCGACTTCCATGTCGTAGCGCGATACCCCCTCCTCGATTCTGCCGTGCTTGAGGCGAGCGACCCTAACGTAGTAGTCGGCGGGACGGCGCCCACGGTAGCACCCACCGAGCGGAGCCTCGATGACTGGTGGGGATGGGGCTTCCCCGCCATTCTTGACGGCCAAGGCGTACCGGTTTGGGGGCAAGTCGCGGATGAAGACAGTGTCGGGCCTGATGATCGCCATACGATTCAGCTCTTTGCTGAGAATCTCGTCGGCAGCAGCGCACAGCTAGGGGGCCTTTCGGGCTCGCCAGTGCTCATTCGGGACGACGTCGTCGGCATGATCTACCGTGTGCTTGCTGGGGCAAGCGATGGGAACCAGGCGCGCTTGGGTATGATATACGCCATCCCGATCGGACCCGCGCACCCAGCGCTCTGCGGAACTGTCGCGCCACCTGTGCCACAGTCCCCGACTCTGATGCCTTTCGAACCAACTGAAGCGGAATGGGTGCAGCTGCGCCTTTTCGAGACACTAAAGAATGCTTCCTCCGCCGGCTCGATCCTCAAGGTGCTGGAGCAGTGGAACGCAACCGCCGGCGTGTCGATGCCCGATAACGTCCCGCACCTCGCGGCTGAGCGACTGATTGGCATGGGTGCGACTGATGCCGCGCTCCAACTTCTCGGCAACAATCCAACCCAGCCCCGTGCGGTCGAGTTGAGCGCACTTGCCCATTCGCTGCTTGGGCAGCACGACAAGGCACACGGCCTGATCGCGAGCCTAACCCGCACTCCTGAGTCAGGCGGCATTACAGGCGGCATCTACAAGCGCAAGTACTTTGAGACTGGCAACCGGGCCTGGCTGCAGGGGGCGTTCGACGAGTACGAACGCACCAACCAGGCGTTGCCCGATCCGTACCCCGCCATCAATGTTGCCGCCACTGCGCTATGGCTTGACAAGCCTGAGATCAGCCGTGCGCGCGCTATGGAAGCGCGTAGGTTGCTTGAGGCGAAGCCGCAGAAGGAGCGTGCGAACTGGGACTGGGCCACGCTTGGGGAAGCCGCCATGCTCGCGGGTGACATTCAGTCCGCGCTCGGATTCTATGAAAAGGCGGTGGCACTTAAGCCTAGTCACGGGCGCGACATCGCCGTGATGCGACGCCAGGCACGGCGTAACCTCGACGCGCTGAAAGCGCCGAGGGATCGCTTTGAGATCGCGCTCGCAGTGGGTGGGGTGGCGTGCTTCACGGGGCATCGCGTCGACGAGCCTGGTCGTCAGCCGCCACGCTTTCCACGCGCGAGGGTTGCAATCGTCGCATCCCACATTAGGAGGGCGCTTGAACAGGCAAACGTGCGTTTCGGTTTCTCCTCCGCTGCCGGAGGCGCAGACATCCTGTTCATCGAGCAACTCCTTGCACGCGGCGGCGAACCGACTATCTTTCTGCCTTTCCCAGCAGAGGACTTTGTCTCGACCTCGGTTGGAGTCGAGTGGAAAGATCGATTCGATGCAGTGCTGGCACATCCGGAGGTTACGGTTCACGTCCTTCATGCGGCAAAGCCCCCCGAACCGGCGCTCGAGAACGCGGCCTACGCGCGCTGCAATATCCGCATACAGGCTGCCGCAGTGGAAGCAGGGCGTGTGTACGACGAGACACCAGTATTGATTGCCGTGCTCCGGCAGGGCGAGGAGGAGGCAAAGACCGGCGGCACCGTCGAGGCGGTGAGACGGTGGGAAGAACTGCTCTACGGCAAATTGGTACTGATTGATCCAGTGAAACTTTGAGTGCATGTTTGCCGGAGGAGCGTACAGAAACGTACAAGGTACTGGCTAATCCATTTCCAAATCGCCATTCGTGATGTCAAATTTGAATCGCAGGCGTGCTTCGCCCTATTCGACTGGATCACCCTGACAAAGCAGCCCGAAACTTTTCAGCGAGTCGTTCGCCGGAGGTGCGATTCCACGTTTCATTGACTTGCAGGGAAAATGCCGCGCCGGCGGGCGTGTTGCCGTGCGCGGGCAATACGACGCCTTGCGCAAGCAGGCGCTCGCGCAGTCTGTCCGCGCGCGATGTGGCGACTGTCATTCTGAAAACGTTTGTGCCATTCGGGACGCGGTCGATCTTGAAGTCGGTGCCCGCCAGTTTTTCAAAAAAGGTGTTGGAAACCTTGATTGCTGCAGACAAACGTTCGACGTACCCCTCGGCGTATCGTCGCGCGAGTAACGCGAACGGCCAGGTGTTGAACAAGGCGCCGCCGAACATCCTGCGGGTGTGGAACAGGTTCTCCAGCAATGCGGCCGGACCAGCCAGTATGGCGCCGTTCAGGGTGTTGAAGGTTTTCCAGAGGGAGACGTACACCGTGTCGAAGGGCGCGGCGTACTCCGCCGGACTCATGC
>JBJXFN010000219.1:0-16309 GCA_046155535.1 Burkholderiales bacterium | reverse complement strand
AAGGCGCCTCGCGCCCGGAATCCGAAAAAAGAAAGTCCTGGAGGAGTACCCCTTGTCGCAATGCCAGACCGCGAATTCAGCAGCGGCCGGAACCTTTCCGCGCCTTTTGCTGCACCACGCCGCCATTCGAGGCGGCAAGGTGGCCATGCGCGAAAAGGATCTCGGCATCTGGCAAAGCTGGACCTGGCGGGAGTACGCTGACGAGGTGCGTTTTCTCTCTTGCGGTCTTGCGGAGCTGGGTTTCCGGCGCGGGATGAATCTTGCGATCATCGGCGACAACCGGCCCCGGCTGTACTGGTCGTTTGCCGCCGCGCAGAGCCTGGGCGGCGTCCCGGTTCCCCTGTACCAGGATTCGGTTGCCGACGAGATGCTTTATGTCCTCGAAAACGCGGAAATCGAATTTGTGGTGGTCGAGGACCAGGAGCAGGTCGACAAGCTGATCGAGTTGCTGCCGCGTTATCCCGCTCTGCGCCACATCATCTACGACGATCCGCGTGGACTACGCAATTACTCCCAGCCGCAACTGCACTCCTACGACAGCGTGCGCGAGGCCGGACAGAAGCGCGACGCTTCGGCGCCCGGTTTTTATGCCGCCGAAGTGGCGGCCGGCAATCCCGATGACATTTGCGTCATCCTCTACACGTCCGGCACCACCAGCAAGCCGAAGGGAGTCTGCCACACGCACGCCGCCATGCTGGCCGCCGCGCGCGGGGACATTGGCTTTGACCGATTTACCGAAAACGAGGAAATCCTCTCCTACCTGCCGATGGCCTGGGTGGGCGACCATCTGTTTTCCTATGCGCAGGCACTTGCGGCCGGCTTCACCGTGAACTGTCCGGAATCTTCGGAAACGGTGATGAACGACTTGCGGGAAATCGGGCCGACTTATTATTTCGGACCGCCGCGGGTGTTCGAAAACCTGCTCACCCAGGTGATGATCCGTATCGACGATGCGAGCCGGATCAAACGAAGCCTGTTTCATTATTTCATGGGCGTTGCGCAGCGCTGCGGCCCGGACATTCTCGATGGAAAACCAGTCTCCATGCGTGACCGGCTGCTTTATGCGATGGGGGAGCTGCTGATTTATGGCCCACTGAAGAACGTGCTCGGCATGAGCCGGTTTCGTGTGGCCTACACCGGGGGTGCCGCCATCGGCCCGGACCTGTATCGTTTTTACCGCTCGCTCGGCATCAATCTCAAGCAGCTCTACGGCCAAACCGAAACCTTTGTGTACGTGTGCAAACAACCTAGCGGTCAGACCAAGCTTGACGTGGTGGGACGGCCGCTGCCCGGCGTTGAGATCCGCATCGCCGACAACGGGGAAGTGCAGGTGAAAACGCCGGGCATGCTCAAGGCTTATTACAAGCGGCCGGACGCGACCCGGGAATCGCTGTCGTCTGACGGATATTTCCTGACCGGAGATGCGGGCTTTCTCGACGCGGAAGGGGATCTGCGCATCATCGACCGGGCAAAGGATGTCGGCAAACTCCTGGACGGCACACTTTTCGCGCCCCAGTTCCTGGAAAACAAACTCAAGTTCTTCCCCTACATCAAGGAAGCGGTCTGTTTCGGCGACGGCCGGAACATTGCCTGTGCCTTCGTCAATTTCGACATGCAGGCAGTCGGCAACTGGGCCGAAAAACGCGGGATCGCCTACAGCGGCTACGTCGATCTCGCTGCCAAGACGGAGGTCTATTCCCTCATCCAGGAGTGTGTCGAGAAAGTGAATGCCGATCTGGCCGCCGATGCGCAACTTGCCGGTTCGCAGATCCGCCGGTTCCTGGTGCTGCACAAGGAACTCGATGCCGATGACGACGAACTGACCCGCACCCGCAAGGTGCGGCGCGACTTCATCGCCGAAAAATACGCGGCACTGATCAGCGCGCTGTTCGACGGGAGCGGTCGCTGCAAGATCTCCACCGAAGTGAAGTTCGAAGACGGCCGCCGCGGCACGGTGCATGCCGACATCGAAATTCGCGATGTCGCCACAGCGTCAGCGGCCCCTCGGGCGAGAGCAGCATGAGCGAGCCGGCACGCCGCGTGGGCGAACCGATTCTTGCCGTCGAAGACATTTCGCTTGCCTTCGGCGGCGTGAAGGCGCTTTCCGGCGTGAGTTTTCAGGTGCGGGAGCGTGAAGTCTTCGCGATCATCGGCCCGAATGGAGCCGGCAAGAGTTCGATGCTCAATGTGATCAACGGCGTGTATCGGCCGAACGCGGGACGCATCACCTATCGGGGGGTCACCCACGGCCAGATGCGGCCCCACGAGGCGGCAACCCGTGGCATTGCCCGCACCTTCCAGAACATCGCCCTGTTCAAGGGCATGAGCGTCCTCGACAACATCATGACCGGCCGCACGCTGAAGATGAATGCCGGATTCCTGGCCCAATGCCTGTACTTCGGGCGCGCGCAGCGCGAGGAGTTTGAACACCGGGAGAAGGTGGAGCAGTTGATCGATTTTCTGCAGATCGAATATGTGCGCAAGACGCCGGTGGGACGCCTGCCTTACGGGCTGCAGAAGCGGGTGGAACTCGCGCGCGCGCTCGCCGCCGAGCCGACGCTGCTGCTGCTCGACGAACCGATGGCCGGCATGAACGTCGAAGAAAAACAGGACATGTGCCGGTTCATCCTCGATGTGAACGAAGAGTTCGGCACCACAATCGTCCTGATCGAACACGACATGGGCGTGGTCATGGATTTGTGCGACCGAATCGTGGTGCTTGATTACGGCCGCAAGATCGGCGAAGGAACCCCGACGGAGATCCGCGCCAATCAGGCGGTGATCGATGCTTATCTGGGCGTGGCGCATTGATCATGAAAATCGTGAAGTGCGAGGAGTCAGGAGTGAGGGGAAATGCGGCAGGCAGTTTTGCTGCCCACAAGCACGAAATGGCCGGCCGCACACCTTACACCGTCGTATTCCATACACTTCGGGCCTTACGCCTCACCCCTCACTCCTTACGCCTCACCCACTGACATGGCTTTCTTCTTCGAAGTATTGATCGGTGGCCTGCTGGCGGGTGTGTTGTACTCGCTGGTAGCGCTCGGCTTTGTGCTGATTTTCAAGGCCTCGGGCGTGTTCAATTTCGCCCAGGGCGCGATGGTGCTGTTCGCGGCATTGACCTTCGTGCGCCTGATGGAAATCTTCCACCTGCCGTTCATGGTTGCGCTCATCCTAACCATCCTGATCATGGCCTTGCTGGCAGTCGTGATCGAACGCATCGTGTTGCGCCCGATGGTGAATCAGCCAGGCATCGCGCTCTTCATGGCAACATTGGGGGTGGCCTATTTCCTCGACGGTTTCGGGCAGACCCTCTGGGGCAGCGACGTGTACACGCTGGACCTTGGCATTCCGAAAGAACCGCTCATCATCCTGTCCAGCGTGTTCGAAGGCGGCATCCTGGTCCCGAGCGAGGATCTGGTGGCCGCGGCCGCGGCCGGCCTGCTGGTTGCCGGACTCGTATTATTTTTCCAAAAGACGCGGATCGGCCGCGCCCTGCGCGCGGTGGCCGACGATCATCAGGCAGCACAGTCGGTCGGCGTGCCGTTGAATTACATCTGGGTCATTGTCTGGGGTGTGGCCGGGCTGGTGGCCTTGGTCGCCGGCATGGCCTGGGGATCGAAACTCGGTGTCCAATTTTCGCTCTCGCTCATCGCGCTCAAGGCCCTGCCGGTTTTGATCCTCGGTGGATTTGAGTCGATTCTTGGCGCAATCGTCGGCGGGCTGATCATCGGCGCCGGGGAAAAACTCGCGGAGATTTATCTCGGTCCGTTTGTCGGTGGCGGCATCGAAAACTGGTTTGCCTACGTGCTGGCGTTGGTTTTCCTGCTGTTCCGGCCCGAAGGTTTGTTTGGGGAGAAGCACATTGATCGGGTTTGAGGGGAGGGGTGAGGCGCGAGGCGTGAGGCGGGAAACCCGCGATCACCTTGCGCTTGCACTTCCTGCCATTCAAATCTGCGATGGCTGCATTGTTTGCCATTTTTTCTTTACGCCTCGCGCCTTACGACTTACGCCTCACCATGCTTTATAGAGAAGCCGGACTGTTCAAAACAAGTTACGCCGCCGACCAGGCGGTGTTTCCCATCCTCCAGGATCGCTGGGTGGTGGGCGCCTGCCTGCTCGCGGGGTTTGTCCTGGTGCCGATGTTCGCCAACGAATATCTGTTCCGCGCCATCCTGATTCCGTTCCTGATCATGTCGCTCGCGGCACTCGGCCTCAATCTGCTGGTCGGCTACTGCGGGCAGATGTCGCTCGGCACCGGCGGTTTCATGGCAGTCGGCGCGTATGCCGCCTACAACCTCTGCACACGCATCCCGGAACTCAATCCGATCATTGCCATATTGATGTCCGGCGGCATTGCCACCCTGGTCGGCGTGCTTTTCGGAATTCCAAGCCTGCGGATCAAAGGGTTCTACCTGGCGGTGGCGACCCTCGCGGCGCAATTTTTTCTCGAGTGGCTCTTCAATCGCGTGCCCTGGTTCACCAACCACACGCCCTCCGGCTCGATATCCGCCCCGGAGATCACGTTATTCTCGATTACCTTCGATTCGCCGGCGGAAAAGTACTTTCTTTGCCTCGTGTTGCTGACATTGTTCGCCATCGTCGCCAAGAATCTGGTGCGCGGCCGGATCGGTCGCGCGTGGATGGCGACACGGGACATGGACGTGGCGGCGGAAATCATCGGTATCCGGCCGATGGTCGCAAAACTCTCGGCCTTTGCGGTCAGCTCGTTTTACATCGGGGTCGCGGGTGCGCTCTGGGCCTTCGTGTATCTGGGTTCCTGGGAAGCGGCCGCCTTCGACATCAATCGGTCTTTCAACATCCTGTTCATGATCATCATCGGTGGACTGGGATCGATCATCGGCTGCTTTTTCGGCGCCGCCTTCATCACGGTGCTGCCGATCCTGCTCAATCAATTGCCCAAATGGCTGGGTCTGGGCTGGTCCACCGCGTTTATCTCGCACCTCGAATTCATGATTTTTGGCGGCCTGATCGTGTTTTTCCTGATTGTCGAGCCTCAGGGTCTTGCGCGCTTGCTGCGCATCGCCAAGGAGAAGTTACGCTTGTGGCCATTTCCGTATTAACCTTTTGCCCGATGAATCGTTGAATTGACCGGGCCGGTTCCCCCGGCCGACCGAATCGATAACCGAGGAGACATTCCATGAAAAAAATTGCGATCCATTTGGTCGCCGCCATTCTGGGCAGCGGCCTGACCGGCTTGGCGACCACTGCCAGCGCCGCGGACGAACAATTCATCCCGGTCCTGGTGTATCGCACCGGACCTTATGCACCCAACGGCGTTCCATGGGCCAACGGATTTATCGACTATCTCAACCTGATCGACATGCGCGACGGCGGGGTCAATGGCGTCAAGCTCATCTGGGAGGAGTGCGAAACCGAATACAAGACCGACCGTGGTGTTGAGTGTTACGAACGGTTGAAAGGCAAAGGCCCCACCGGGGCGGCGGTGTTCAACCCGCTTTCCACCGGCATCACCTATGCGCTCACCGACAAGACGCTGACTGACAACATTCCGATCATCACGATGGGCTATGGCCGGTCGGAATCCGCGGACGGGCGGGTGTTCAAGTGGAACTTCCCCCTGCTCGGCACCTACTGGAGCGCCGCCGACATGCTGATCCAGCATCTGGGCAAACTCAATGGCGGGCTAGACAACCTGAAGGGGAAGAAGATCGCGCTGGTCTATCACGATTCTCCTTATGGCAAGGAACCGATTCCGCTCTTGCAGCTACGAGCGAAAAAACACGGTTACGAACTCACCACCATTCCGGTCACGCATCCCGGCGTCGAGCAGAAGGCCGCCTGGCTGCAGGTCCGCCAGAAGCGCCCGGACTACGTGCTGCTCTGGGGATGGGGTGTGATGAACTCCACCGCGATCAAGGAGGCCGCCGCCGTGGGTTATCCGCGCGACAAGATGTATGGCGTCTGGTGGGCTTCCGCCGAGCCGGATGTCAGTTCCGCCGGGGACAGCGCCAAGGGATACCACGGCATTGCGCTTCAGCATTCCTCCGGCAAGGCACCGGTGCATGCCGAGATCCTCAAAGTTGTCCACGGCAAGGGCAAGGGCGCAGGCAAAAAAGAGGAAGTGGGCCATGTGCTCTACAACCGCGGCCTGCTCAACGCGATGCTCGCCGTGGAATCGATCCGCATCGCACAAGGCAAGTTCGGGAAGAAACCGTTGACCGGGGAGCAGGTTCGCTGGGGCATCGAAAACCTGAACCTGGATCAGGGGCGCATCGACAAGCTGGGCTTTACGGGAATGATGCGGCCGCTGAAAGTCTCCTGTTTCGATCACGAAGGAGATCGCAGCGCCCGCATTCACCAGTGGGACGGAACGCAGTGGAAATTCGTCTCGGACTGGATTGAAGGCGACAACTCGGTTCTTCGGCCAATGGTCGAGGAAGCCGCGGCGAAATACGCCAGCGAAAAGAAAATCACTCCCACGGATTGCAAAGCCTGATTCTTTGACGGGTCCGGGCGAGCGCCCGGACCCGGCCCCACCAGACATCGACCCCATGAACGCCGCCGCACCGCTCCTGCGCCTCGCCAATGTCGAGGTGATTTACGACCACGTCATCCTGGTGTTGAAAGGCGTGTCGCTCGACGTTCCGGAAGGCGGCGTGGTCGCGTTGCTGGGCGCCAACGGCGCCGGCAAGTCCACCACGCTCAAGGCGATTTCGAATCTGTTGCGCGCCGAGCGCGGCGATGTCACCAAGGGGTCGATCGAGTTTCGCGGCCAGCGGGTGGACGCCCTGAATCCCTCCGAGCTGGTCAAGCGGGGCGTGGTGCAGGTCATGGAAGGCCGCCACTGTTTCGCGCATCTAACCGTGGAGGAAAACCTGCTCACCGGCGCTTTTACCCGGCGCGCCAGCCGGGGTGAAATTGCCGCCGAGCTGGAGAAGGTATACGCGTTCTTCCCCCGGCTGAAGCAGCGCCGCCGCAGCCAGTCGGGTTACACCTCCGGAGGCGAACAGCAGATGACCGCCATCGGCCGGGCGCTCATGGCACGCCCGAGCATGATCCTGCTCGATGAACCGTCGATGGGCCTCGCCCCGCAAATCGTCGAGGAAATTTTTTCGATCGTCAGGAACCTGAACAAGACGCAGAACGTGAGTTTTCTGCTCGCCGAACAAAACACCAACGTGGCACTGAAGAATGCTGACTACGGCTACATCCTGGAAAACGGCCGGGTGGTGATGAACGGCCCGGCCGCCGATCTCGCCACCAACGAGGACGTGAAGGAGTTCTATCTCGGGCTTTCCACCGCCGGTCGGAAGAGTTTCCGCGACTCGAAGCATTACCGGCGACGCAAGAGGTGGCTCGCGTAGCCCAAGCGTGACGAGTTACGAGTGACAAGTGACAAGCGGCATCGAGGCCGCTTTTCACCAGTTACTCGTCACCCGTCACCCGTCACCGAACCATGGATTACTACGACGACCTCGAAACCCGCGATCCCGAACAACGCGAACGCGCATTGTTTTCCGCGCTGCCCGGGCAGATCCGGCATGCCAAAGCCCATACCGTCTACTTTGCCAACCTGCTGCAAGAAGTCGATGCTGCGGCAATTGTGGATCGAACGGCGCTGGCCACCCTGCCGGTGACCCGCAAATCCGATTTGATTGCCGCACAGAAAGCCTCACCGCCTTTTGCCGGCATGACGGCAGTTGCCACGGGGGCGTTGAGCAGGGTGTTTTCCTCACCCGGTCCGATTTACGACCCGCAGGGCGGCCGGGGCGATTTCTGGCGATTTGGACGCGCACTGTTCGCTGCCGGCTTTCGCCGGGGCGATCTGGTGCACAACACCTTTTCCTACCATTTCACGCCGGCGGGTTTCATGATGGACTTGGGCGCGCAAGCGATCGGCTGCGCAGTTTTCCCCGCCGGGACGGGCCAGACGGAAATGCAGGTGGCCACCATTGCCGATTTGAAACCCGCGGCCTATGCAGGCACGCCGTCTTTCCTGAAGATTCTTCTCGAACGCGCCGAAGAATCGAAGACCGACGTGAGCAGTCTGAAAAAAGCGAGCGTCGGCGGCGAAGCCTTGCTGCCCCCGGTGCGCGAATGGCTCAAGGCCCGCGGCATCGAAGTGCGGCAATCCTATGGCACCGCCGATCTGGGTCTGATCGCCTACGAAACCGAACCGATGGGCGGACTGATCGTGGACGAAGGGGTGATGGTCGAAATCCTGCGTCCCGGCACCGGTGAACCCGTGCAACCCGGAGAAGTCGGCGAAGTGGTCGTCACGACTCTGTGTACCGAATATCCGTTAATCCGTTTCGCCACCGGCGACCTGTCAGCGCAGGCCGTGGGGGTGAGCCCCTGCGGACGGACCAATCTTCGCATCCGGGGCTGGATGGGACGCGCCGATCAGACCACCAAGATCAAAGGCATGTTTGTGCATCCCTCGCAGGTTAACGACGTGATCAAGCGCCACCCGGAAATCCTCAAGGCCCGCCTTGCCGTGGATCACGATGCCGAGCGCAACGATCGCATGACGCTGCGCTGCGAAGTACGCAACCGCAGCGAGGCCCTGGCACAAACGATCGCCGATACCGTTCGCGATGTCTGCAAATTGCGCAGCGAGGTCCAATTCGCCGAAATTGGCTCGCTGCCCAACGACGGCAAGGTGATAGAAGATCTGCGCAAGTACGATTAGGCCGAATTCCCAACGCAGAGGAACCCTGCCTGCCACGAAATCAACTTGCGGCGTTTCCCAATCCATTCCGAAAATTGCTTTTGCCTTGGTCTCTGCGACCCTGGCATCCTCTGCGCCTCTGCGGTGAGGATTTGAATTCTACGGAGCTCCAATGCCTACACTCCCCATCAGCAAATACCCCGTCCCAAAACTCGAAGACCTCCCCGAAGACATCCGCGCAAAATTGCTGGAGGTCCAGAACAAGGCCGGCTTCATTCCGAATGTTTTCCTCACGCTCGCCCATCGTCCGGAGGAGTTTCGCGCCTTTTTTGCCTATCACGACGCATTGATGCTGCGAACGTCCGGTCTGTCCAAGGCCGAGAAGGAAATGATCGTGGTGGCGACCAGCGGTTTGAGTCAGTGTCCGTACTGCGTGATTGCCCATGGCGCCATCCTGCGCATCTACACAAAGAATCCGCAAATCGCGGACCAGGTCGCCATTCACCACAGCAGAGCGGACATCACGCCCCGGCAGAAAGCCATGCTGGATTTTGCCTGCAAGCTGTCGCGCACCCCGGAAGCGATCACCGAAGCGGACCACGAAACCCTTCGCGCGCACGAGTTCAGCGCCGAAGACATCTGGGATATCGGAGGAATCACTGCGTTTTTCGCGCTTTCGAACCGCATGGCGCACCTGATTGACATGCGGGCCAACGACGAGTTCTACCTGATGGGTCGTTTGCCCCCGCCCGCCAAGGCCGGGAAGTCCTCCTGAACAACTGTCCGGCACTGGCCCGATGCTATAATTTTCCGCAGATTGGGGCCCAGCGTCACAAACGCATGATGCGAGACATCCGGGTGCCCGAGAATCGGCAGCCACCTTACCCAGGGTAACTCTTGCATGGCAGCACTTCCGGACAACGATCCGCAGGAAACCAACGAATGGCTGGACGCGCTGGAAGGCGTCCTGCATCACGAAGGCCCGGAACGGGCCCATTTCATTCTTGAGCAATTGATCGAACGGGCCCGCCGCTCCGGTGCCTATCTGCCCTACAGCGCCAACACCGCCTATATCAACACCATCCCGCCCGGCCAGGAAGAACGCTCGCCAGGCGATCACGAGCTGGAACATCGCATCCGCTCCTATGTGCGCTGGAATGCCGCGGCCATGGTCTTGCGTGCCAACAAGGAATCCTCGGAGCTGGGCGGCCATATTGCGAGCTTTGCATCGGCAGCAACGCTGTACGACGTGGGATTCAACCATTTCTGGCACGCCGCGTCCGAAAAGCACGGCGGCGATCTGGTGTTTGTGCAGGGACATTCGGCGCCGGGCGTCTACGCGCGCGCCTTCATGCTCGGCCGGTTGAGCCGCGAGCAGATGGACAACTTCCGCCAGGAAGTCGACGGCAAGGGACTTTCCTCCTATCCCCACCCGTGGCTCATGCCGGACTTCTGGCAGTTTCCCACGGTATCCATGGGCCTTGGCCCGATCATGGCGATTTACCAGGCGCGGTTCATGAAGTATTTGCAGGACCGCGGAATCGTCAACACTGAGGGCCGCAAAGTCTGGTGTTTCCTGGGCGACGGCGAATGCGACGAACCGGAATCCATGGGTGCCATCGGTGTGGCAGCACGGGAAAGACTGGATAACCTGATTTTTGTCGTGAACTGCAACTTGCAACGCCTGGACGGCCCGGTACGCGGCAACGGCAAAATTATCCAGGAGTTGGAAGCCGATTTTCGCGGGGCCGGCTGGAATGTCATCAAGGTGATCTGGGGTGCCTACTGGGACTCGCTGCTCGCCAAGGACCGCAATGGCACCCTGATGCGCCGCATGGAAGAAGCGGTGGACGGCGAGTACCAGACCTTCAAGTCCAAGGACGGCGCCTATGTGCGCAAGCATTTTTTCGGCAAGTACCCGGAACTGCTGGAAATGGTGGCCAACATGTCGGACGACGACATCTGGCGCCTGAATCGCGGTGGACACGACCCGCACAAGATTTACGCAGCCTATGCCGCGGCGGTTGCCACCACGGGGCAGCCCACGGTCATTCTCGCCAAGACCATCAAGGGCTACGGGATGGGCGAGGCAGGGGAAGCGCAGAACATCACCCATCAGCAGAAAAAAATGGGCACCACGTCGCTGCGCGCTTTCCGCGATCGCTTCGGACTGCCGATTCCGGACGACAAACTCGACGACATCCCTTATCTCACCTTCGAGAAGGGATCGCCGGAACTCGACTACATGCGCAAGCGCCGCGAAGAACTCGGCGGTTATCTGCCTTCGCGCAGACAAAAGGGCGACACGCTCGAAATCCCCGCGTTGAGCGCCTTCGAACCCCTGCTCAAGAGTTCCGAAGAGCGCGAATTGTCCACCACCATGGCCTTCGTGCGCATCCTGAACATCCTGGTCAAGGACAAGAACCTCGGCAAGCGGGTGGTGCCCATCGTGCCAGACGAGTCGCGTACCTTCGGCATGGAAGGCATGTTCCGCCAGTTAGGCATCTGGTCATCCGTCGGCCAGTTGTACACCCCCGAGGACAAGGACCAGTTGATGTTCTACAAGGAGGACAAACACGGTCAGATCCTGCAGGAAGGGATCAACGAGCCCGGCGCCATGTCCTCCTGGATCGCTGCCGCGACGTCGTATTCAACGCACGGCGTCACCATGATCCCATTCTATATCTACTACTCGATGTTCGGATTCCAGCGGGTCGGCGACCTCGCGTGGGCGGCCGGCGACCAGCGCGCGCGCGGCTTCATGCTGGGCGGCACCTCGGGGCGCACGACGCTGAACGGCGAGGGCTTGCAGCATGAGGATGGGCACAGCCACCTCATTTCCTCGACGATCCCGAACTGCATTTCCTACGATCCGACCTACGCATACGAAGTGGCGGTGATCATTCAGGACGGACTGCGCCGCATGTTCGGCGAACAGCAGGATGTTTTCTATTACCTGTCGCTGCTCAACGAGAATTATCCGCATCCCGCAATGCCCAAGGGCGTAGAGGAAGGCATCCTCAAGGGCATCTACCGGCTCTCCGAGGTCAAGGGGAAAAAAGACGCGCCCAAAGTGCAACTGCTGGGCAGCGGTGCCATCCTGCGGGAAGTGATCGCTGCGCAGGAACTACTCGAAAAAGATTTTGGTGTTGCCGCCGATGTCTGGAGCGTCACCAGTTTCAACGAGTTGCGCCGGGAGGGACTCGACGTGCAACGCTGGAACATGTTGCACCCGGAGGCAAAACCGCGCGAGTCCTACGTCGGCCGTTGCCTGAATCCCGCCACCGGGCCGGTCGTGGCAGCCACCGATTACATGAAATTGTTTGCCGACCAGATCCGGCCTTTCCTCTACAAACCCTACGTCGTGCTGGGCACCGACGGCTTTGGACGTTCGGACTTCCGGCGCCAGTTGCGAAAATTCTTTGAGGTGGACCGTTATTACGTGACGGTCGCGGCGCTCAAGGCGCTGGCCGACGAAGGCAGCATTCCAGCCGCCACCGTGGCCAAGGCCATCCAGAAATACGGCATCAATCCGGAAAAACCCAATCCGGTGACGGTATGAAATGCAGTGAAGGCGTAAAGGGTGAATGTGTGCCCACAGGGTACCGGTCTACGACCATAAAGGGTAAAAGCCCCAAGTCATGGATCCCTGGCTATTCCAAATTCCATTGAGAAGAAATAGCCGCATTTACCTTTCCCCCGACACGCCTTTACACATTCACTCATTCACTCATTCACGCTTTTACAAACAACCATGGGCAGCCTAAGAGAAGTTCTCGTTCCCGACATCGGTGATTTCAAGGGCATTCCGGTTATCGAGGTGCTGGTCAAACCCGGCGACGCCGTCAAGGCGGAAGACTCCCTGATCACCCTGGAGTCCGACAAGGCGACCATGGAAGTTCCGGCGCCTTTTGCCGGCGTGGTCAAGGAAATGAAAATCAAACTGGGCGACAAAGTCTCCGAGGGCATGGCGATTCTCAGCCTGGAACTCGCCGACGCCGGTGCGCCCGTGGCGCCTGCAGTCGTGGCCCCGAAATCCGCCGCCCCTGTTGCGGCACCGGCTTCCGCAGCGCCCGCGCCGGTTGCCGCCGCCCAACCCGCTCCCGTCGCCGCACCGCTGCCGGCAAACGCGCCTGTCGACGAGGCTGGATTTTCTCTCGCCCATGCCAGCCCCTCGGTGCGCCAATTTGCCCGCGAACTCGGCGTCGATCTCGGCCGGGTAAAGGGCAGCGGACCGAAACAACGCATTCTGAAGGACGACATCACCGCCTTCGTGAAATCTGCGCTCGCGCAACCGACTGGCGGGACGGGCGGCGCCGGCCTGGCCTTGGGACTTCCGGCCTGGCCACAAATCGATTTCGCGAAATTCGGCCCGGTGGAAAACCAACCGATGTCGCGCATCAAAAAAATCTCCGGCCCGGCGCTGCATCGCAACTGGGTGCATATTCCCCACGTCACCCAGAATGACGAAGCTGATATCACTGAATTGGAGGCTTTTCGCAAGCTGCTGGCGGATGAGGCCCAGAAGCAGGGCGTGAAAATCACGCCGCTCGCGCTGATCCTGAAGGCAGTGGTTGCCGCGTTGAAACTACACCCGGAGTTCAATGCCTCGATTGCACCTGCCGGCGACGCCCTCATCCTCAAGCGCTACTACCATATCGGCGTGGCGGTCGACACCCCGGGAGGGCTGGTCGTTCCGGTAATCCGCAACGTGGACCAGAAAGGTGTACTGCAACTGGCGAAGGAACTGGCGGAAGTCAGCGCAAAGGCGCGCGACGGCAAGCTGGGCCCCAACGACATGCAGGGCGGATCGTTTTCCATCTCCAGCCTGGGCGGCATTGGCGGCACGCATTTCACGCCCATCGTCAACGCGCCGGAAGTTGCCATACTGGGCGTGTCGAAGGCATCTTTGAAACCGGTGTGGAAAGACGGCCAATTCGTGCCGCGGCTCATGTTGCCCTTGTCGCTTTCCTACGATCACCGCGCGGTAGACGGCGCGCAGGGTGCGCGCTTCATCACCCAGTTGAATGCGATATTGAGCGATATCCGCCGAGTATTGCTGTGATCGGTGAACGGTAAACGGTGAACGGTCAAATTCGGCTCCGATTACCAATCACCGTTTACCGTTTACCGTTCACCGCTTTTACTGTGGCAATCGGCATTTGACTTCCAACGGCGCCATCGGCGTACTGGGCGGCACTTTTGACCCGATTCATCTTGCCCATTTGCGCCTCGCGGAAGAACTGGCGGATACCTTCGCGCTGCATCGCGTTCGCTTCGTGCCGGCCGCCGTGCCACCCCATCGCAACACCCCGTCGGCCTCCGCCGAACAACGCCTGGAAATGGTGCGACTGGCTGTCGCCGGCAATCCGCGGTTTGAAGTCGATGCCCGCGAGCTGGCGAGGCAAGGGCCGAGCTACTCCTATGACACACTTCACGACTTGCGGGCCGAAACCGGCAGGACGCTTTGCCTGTTGATGGGTGCCGACGCCTTTGTCGCACTTGCTACCTGGCACCGATGGCGGGAACTGTTCGACCTCGCACACATCGTTGTTGCGCGCAGACCGGGGTATCCGCTGGATCAACTTGCCGCATCCTTGCCCGGTCCGCTGAAAGAAGAGTACCTGCATCGAAACTGCCCGGACCGCGACGTCTTGCACGAGACCCCAGGGGGCAGGGTCTTCACCTTCGAACTCACAGCACTGGAAGTATCGGCGACAGCACTGCGCAAATTGATCTCGCAGGGTGCAAGCCTGCGCTATCTGCTTCCCGATGCCGTGATCCAATATATTCAGACGCACCATCTCTACAGGGAGACCCATGCAGGTTGACGCCATGAAACGGGCTGCAGTTGCCGCGCTGGAGGAAATCAAGGCCCGGGACATTACCGTCCTGGATGTCCGAAAAATGACCTCGTTATTCGACTACATGATTGTCGCCACGGCCGAATCTGCGCGGCAGACCAAGGCGCTTGCCAACAACGTGCTGGAAAGGCTCCGGGAAAAAGGTGTCGACGCCCAAGGAATCGAAGGCGAGCAGACGGGTGAGTGGGTGCTGGTGGATCTGGGTGACGTGATTGTTCACGTCATGCAGCCGGCGGTGCGCGCGTATTACAACATCGAACTCCTGTGGGGCGGCACTCCTCCTCTGCCGCATCCGGACCCCTGGCGCAGCAGCCCGGTCGCGGAGGCGCCTGCGGCGCCGTGACGGCGGCGTGAAATTTCACGTCATTGCGGTCGGCCATCGCCCGCCGGCCTGGGTCGCAGCCGGATTCGAGGACTATGCCCGGCGCATGCCCCGGGAGGCTGGAGTTGTACTGGTGGAAATCAAGGCCGCGCCGCGCAATCCGGGAAATCAATCGATAGCCGATACCCGGCGCATCCTGGCCGCCGAGAAAACCCGCATCCTCGCTGCCATGCCGGGCGGCTGTGTGAGAATAGCGCTGGACGAAAAGGGCGGACAGTGGTCGACCCGGGAACTGAGCCGCAGGATCACCACATGGCAACAAGGGGGGCGGGACATCGCTTTTCTGATCGGCGGCGCCGATGGCCTGGACGAAAGCCTGAAAACCGACGCCGATGTGCTGTTGTCGCTGTCGTCGATGACGCTGCCGCATGCCATGGTGCGTGTATTGCTTGTCGAACAACTTTACCGGGCATTGTCACTGAACCGGAACCACCCCTATCATCGGGAGTAGCGGCGTCTGCAGGGCGCCGGGAACAACCATAATTCGAAAATCCGCCGTGCCCTCACTGGAAAAACACATTTATCTCGCCTCGCGCTCGGCGCGCCGCCGCGATCTGCTCAAGCAGATGGGCGTGAATTTTGAAATGCTTCTGTTGCGCGAGGGCTCCGGCAGGGAGGCCGATTTCGACGAATCCGTGCTGCCCGATGAACTCCCGCGCGATTATGTAATTCGGGTGGCGCGGCTCAAAGCCGAGGCCGGCTGGGAACGTCTCGAGCAGCGTCGCCTGATGCGCCATCCGGTTCTGGCTGCCGACACCACGGTGGCACTGGGCAACCAGATTCTGGCAAAACCCGTCGATCGGGAAGATGCGGTTTCCATGCTCCGGAAACTTTCCGCCACCACGCATCAGGTTTACACATCTGTCGCGGTCAAGCATCACGACACTTTCCGCGAAGAACTCTCGGTCACGGACGTTCAGTTCCGGGCCTTGTCGGACGACGAAATCCGCCGTTATGTCGCAGGTGGGGATCCGATGGACAAGGCGGGGGGATACGGCATCCAGGGCAAAGCCTCGATGTTCATCGAGTCCATTCGCGGCAGCTACAGCGGCGTGGTCGGGCTGCCGATCTTCGAAACCACCCGGCTGCTCGCGCATTTTGGATTCCAGTTGCTGTGAACGAAGAAGTTCTGATCAACGTCACGCCGCAGGAAACCCGGGTGGCCGTGATGCAACAGGGCGTCGCGCAGGAATTGCACATCGAGCGCAGCGGCAGCCGCGGTCTCGTCGGCAACATCTATCTGGGTGAAGTCAGCCGGGTCTTGCCGGGCATGCAGTCGGCTTTCATCCACATCGGGCTGGACCGCGCCGCCTTCCTGCATGTGGCAGACATCTGGGGCCACCGGCAGAACCATGCCGAGGCAAAACCGATCGAACGCATCCTGCAGGATGGCCAGAAACTGCTGGT
>JBJXFN010000213.1:0-14719 GCA_046155535.1 Burkholderiales bacterium | reverse complement strand
CCGAGGCGGACTGCCCGCAGGGCGACCTGGCCCTGGTCTGCCGTGTGGAAATCAAGACCACGCCGAACGAATTCTTCCGCCGTGTCGAAGTGAAGGTGCACTTGAGAGACGAATCCGACCACAGGCTGGCGGAGTTGATCGGCATCTTGCCGAGAGAGCAGTGACACGAGGACAGTGACAGGTGACGAGTGACAGCTGACAAGTGGATACGGGGGCGGATTGACGCAATGGCGTCAGGGCAGGTCATACTTGCGCCCGTCCGGCCGTCGTTCAGCTTTTCGTCAAGTACCCGTCACCTGTCACCAGTCACTTGTCACCCGCCTCGCGTCACTCGTCACTCGTCACTCGTCACAGGGTTTACCCTGGTCGAAATGCTGGTTGCCATTTCGTTGCTGGCATTGCTGGCGCTCATCGCGTGGCGGGGGTTCGATCAGATTTCCGCCCAGCGCGCCCGTGTCGATGAAGATACCGCCGCAACCGACCGGGTGATGCGCACCCTTGCACAAATGGAACGCGATCTGTCGCAACGTATTCCAGATGCCCTGATTGCCGGCAGTTACGGGGCCGGCCCCCTGGCTTCGGCCTTGCAGATCAGCCTGGACGAAACCGGGCGCACACGCATTGCGGTGCTGCGGGGTTATCCGGGTACCAGCCACGTGCGAAGTGTGGCTTATACGGTGGAGGATGCGCGATTGATTCGCCGTCTGACCGAAAATGACAGTGACGAGGAAGTCGAAAACCTGATGATGCTCGATGCGATGAGCGATTTTGCGATCCGCCTGTTGGTGGACGGCAATTGGATCGAACCGCAGGCGCTGAAAGAAGTCACCCCGGGGGCCCGGGCGGTTGCGATCGAGATTGCGATCGAACGCGAAGGCGACGGCCGTTACGTCCAGGTGCTGAAGATATGATCGGAAAAATTTCCGCGCGTCAGCGAGGAGCCGCGGTGATCATGGCAATGCTGGTTGTCGCGCTGGCGGTGGCCCTGGTCAGCGGTGCTTTCCACCGCCAGAGTGTCATGGCCAGGCAGGTGGAAAACGACGCATCGTTTGCCCAGACGCAGCGTCTCATGGAAGGCGCGGTGGACTGGGTGCGGGTAATTCTTCGCGAAGACGCGCGCTCGTCCAGTGCCGACCACAAGGGGGAAGCCTGGGCAGTGTCGCTGGAACAGACGCGGCTGGACAGCGACGCCGGGGAAGAAGCCTGGGTGGCTGGCGGCATCGAAGACGCGCAGTCGCGCTTCAATCTGCGCAATCTTTCGGGAACCGGCGGAGTGGTCAAAAGCGAGGTCGAGGTGCTCGCGCGATTGCTGGTGCTGGTCGGCTCCGAAGCTGCGCTTGCGCCAGTTCTCGCTGCCAGCGTGGACCGTGCCGTGGCTCGGCGCGATGCAGCACCCGGCAGTGTGCGGGTCGCACCGGCGACCCTGCAAGAGGTGACGCTCGGCGACGCGCGCGAACGCGAAGCACTGGACCTGTTGGAGCCCTTTGTGACACTGTTGCCGCAGCCGACCCCGGTGAATGCCAATACTGCATCGGCCGAAGTGTTGTCGGCACGCTTCGAAAATTTGTCACTTGCCGACGCGCGCCGCCTACTGGAAAGCCGCGACCGCGCCTATTTCCGGGAACTCGCCGATATGTTCGGCCGGCTCCCCGGCCAGAGCCTGACCGGGGGGGTAGGGCAGGTGGTCGTTTCGACGCAGTATTTTCAGTTGCGCGGCGCCGTGGAATATCGGCGCACCCATCTGCATTCGTTGGTGTTGCTAAAACGCGAGGCCGGGCGGGTCGAGGTGGTCTGGAAACGCGAGGCATCGGCGTGAAAGGCAGACGATGATTCTCAGGCTCTGGTTGTCGCCGCTTGCGGATCTGGGTTCCGAAACCTCCCTCGAATTCGAAGTGCTGGATGCGCGGCGCCGCGTAAGCCAGCGGGGCGAGGCAGTGATTGCGGAACTGCCGCGCGGCATGCCCTGCGAATTACTTGTGCATGCGTTTGATGCATTGCTGGTCCCGGTGCGCCTGCCGCGGTTGAGCGGGGCGAAACTGGCGGCGGCGTTGCCCTCCCTGGTGGAGGAATACGTTACGGGAGATATCGAGCGCAACCATGTCGTCGCGTCGGTGCGCGGCGCGGATCAACAGGCCGTGGCGGCGGTGGTGGATCGGGCGCTGCTGGCGCGCACGCTGGAGATTTTCAAGCGCGCCGGATTGCGGGTGAGTGAAGTGACCCCGGCTTTGCTGGCCCTGGACTGGCGTCCGGGCACCTGGAGAATCCGGCTGCGCGATGGCCACGGTATCGTGCGCAGCGAAGATCTGGCCGGGAGCGGCTTTGCCTGGACCGGCGAAGTGCCGGTGGAATTGCAGCTTCTGCTCGGACAGTCTGCACGACCGCCCGAGGCCATCGAAGTGGAGGGTGAATGCGATTTGGCGGCGTGGACTGCTGTGCTGGGCGAAACCGTGACTGCTGCGCCGCCCGCCACGCAGGCCCCGCCTGTGGTGCTCAATTTGCTGCAATACGGATTTTCGCGCGAGGTGATCGGCTGGAAGAACTGGCGCTCCACCCTCGTTCTGGGTGCAGCGCTGGTGCTGGTGGCCGTGGGGGGACTGAACCTGAGTGCGTGGAAAATGCGCGCCCAGGAAAAAACCCTGCGCGATGCGATGGCGGCTATCGTCAAGGAGGCCATGCCCAAAGTCACCGTGGTCCTTGACCCGCTGGCACAGATGAGTCGGCATGTGTCCGATTTGCGCACCGGCGCGGGAACCGATCGGGGGGATTTTCTTACACTGGCTTCCCGGTTTGGGGCTCTTACTGAAGCGGATTCGGTGCAATCCATCGACTATGGCGGCGGCCAGTTCAAGTTGCGGTATCGCACGCCGATGACGAAATTGCAGGACGAACGCAAGCGGCTCGCAGACCTTGCCGAGCAATCGGGTATCACTGTGGACTTCGATGCCGACGGCATCCGGCTGGCACGCAGGAAGACACCATGATCGAACGTCTCAAGGTGTGGTGGCGGGGATTGGGCCGCCGCGAGCGTTTACTGGTGGCGATCGCGCTGACCGTGGTGGGCACGGTCTTGTTTTACGCGATTGCGGTGGAGCCGGCATGGCGCACCCGGTCGCGGCTGGCCCGGGAACTGCCGAAATTGCAGGAAGACGTGGCCCGCATGGAAGCCTTGCGGGAAGAGGCGCGTGCGCTGGGCAATCAAGGCGCGGGGCGCGACGCCGGGGAGTCGTTGCGGGTGGGCGCCGAGCGTTCCCTGCAGCGGGCTGGCATTGCCGGCACAGTGCGCGATGAAGGGGATCGCGGCATCACCGTGAAATCCTCCGGCCTGCAGGCCCAGGCCTGGTTTGCCTGGCTGGATCAGTTTTCCCGCGAATCGCGTACCCAGGTGATGCGGGCACGTGTTGTGCGTGCAGCGGGTGTCGGGCTGGTGGACGCCGAGGTGCTGCTTGAAGTCCCGGCCCGTTGACGAGCGGACGATCCGGGGCACAGGTGCGGCGATCCATGGCAACGCTCGGAAAAATTGCTGCCGTGCTGGCTGCAGTCCTGATCACAGTCGTGGTCACGGCCCCGGCGGCATGGCTGGCGGAATTACTCTCGCAGCACAGTGCCTTGCGGCTGGTGCATGCGGAAGGCTCACTCTGGCAGGGTAGTGCGCTGCTGGCGGTGAGCGATGGCCGTCGGGCGACATTGCTGCCGGGACGCATGTCCTGGGAAGTGGATTGGCGGGCGCTGTTTGCCGGACGTGTGGCGCCCAAGCTGTCGCATGCGGCCTTCGACGCGCCGGTCGAACTGCTGTTCGATGGGCGCACACTCGGTGTTGCGCCCGGCTCGGCTCGATTGCCAGCGGCGTTGCTTGCCGCGCTGGGCGCGCCGTTCAACAGCGCCCGACCGGGCGGGCTTTTGCGGCTGCGTTGGGAGAAGCTGTTGTTTCGGGGCGCCGGGTTCGAGGGCGCTGCGCAGTTGGACTGGGAGGATGCCCAGTCCGTCCTGTCGCCCATCGCCCCGTTGGGAAACTTCCGGGTGGCATTGGTGGGAAGTGGCGCGCGGGCCGAGCTGCGGGTGACGACGCTCAAGGGGCCTTTGCAGATCGTAGGGGAAGGCAGCATGGAAAATGGGACAATCCGCTTTTCCGGCACTGCGGAAGCGGAGCCGGAGATGCGCGCGGCACTTGCCGGGCTCATCGGCTTGATGGGTCGGCGCGCTGGAGATCGGGCAGTTTTTAACTGGGAATCTCGCAAGTGAATTTTGGCCTCACGCAGGAATGCAAGAAGTGGATCGCCGCGATGCTGGCAGTTTTTGCGCTGAGCCTCGCAAGCGGCGTTGCCTCCGCCCAGCAGCGCGTGACACTGAATTTTGTCAATGCCGACCTGGATGCGGTGGTGCGCGCCATCAGCCACTACACCGGGCGCACGTTTGTCGTGGATCCGCGCGTCAAAGGCACGCTCAGCCTCGTCTCCGAAAAACCGATGACCCGGGACCAGGCGCTGGCGGCATTGACCTCGGCGCTGCGCTTGCAGGGTTACGCCATCGTCGAGGTCGGCGGAATTTCCCGGGTGGTGCCCGAAGCGGACGCCAAGTATCAGGGCGGCGGCGTGGATACCGACCGGGTTCCGGCCAGCGTGCGCGGCGACCAGGTGATGACGCATGTCTTCCGTCTGAAGTACGAGTCTGTCAACAATGTGTTGCCCGTGGTGCGGCCGCTGATCCCGCCGAACAATCCGGTCAGCGCGTTTCCGAACGGCAACATGCTGGTGGTCACCGATTTTGCGGACAATCTTCGCCGATTGGAGAAGGTGATCGATGCTCTGGATGTGGCGCCAGCTTCCGACACCGAAGTGATCGCGCTGAAAAATGCCATAGCGTCGGATCTGGCGGTGATCATAGTTCGTCTGGTCGAACAGACCGGTCCCGCGGTCGATCCCACGCAAAAAGTCACCGTGTTGGCCGATCCGGCGACCAACAGTCTGGTGGTGCGTGCTGCCAGCTCCGCGGCGATGCGCAACGTCAAGACGCTGGTGGAAAAACTCGATCAGCTCGGCTCGCCGGGAAGTGGCGTGTACGTCGTTCCACTCAAGAACATGGACGCTGTGTCCCTGGCCAAGACGCTGTCCGCGGTCCGGATCAACGATCCGGGAGCGCGTGCGCCAGGGGCCCCCGGCGCAGCGCCTGCCCAGCCCGGTGCCGGCACCACCACGGTGGTGGCCGATCCGACATCCAATTCGCTTGTCATTACCACCTCGGAGGCGGGATACCGGCAGATCCGCGCAATCATGGATCGTCTGGACGTTCGTCGCGCCCAGGTGTTCATCGAAGTCCTGCTGGTGGAAGTGACCAGTGATCTGGCAGCCGAATTCGGCATCCAGTGGCAGGGGGGGCTTGAGAAGACCATGGGGGACGGAACCGCCGCAGTCGCAGGCACCAATTTCGGCAATTCTTCGCAGAACATTCTGAGCGGCGCGCGCAATCTCGGCAATCTCGGGCGCGGACTCAACATCGGTGTCATCCGCGGCCAGGTGACGGTGCCGGGCCTGGGCACGGTGACCAATCTAAACGTCCTGGCGCGCGCCCTGGAATCCACTGCCAAGGGCAACATCCTGGCCACGCCGAACATCCTCACGCTCGACAACGAGGAGGCCAAGATCGTCGTCGGCCAGAACGTGCCCTTCGTCACCGGCCAATATACGACTCAGGCCTCCGGCGGCGCCACGGTCAATCCCTTCCAGACCGTCGAAAGGCAGGACGTGGGTTTGACGATGAAAGTCAAACCGCAGATCAGTGAAGGCGGCACGGTGAAACTTTCGATCTATCAGGAAGTCTCCAGCGTCAAGGACACCACGAACAGCGCCGGCGTGATCACCGACAAGCGTTCGCTGGAAACCAACGTGCTGGTCGATGATGGTGCCATCGTGGTGCTGGGCGGCCTGGTGCAGGATCAATTCGACAATGTGGTCGAGCGTGTGCCGGTGCTGGGCAGCATCCCTATCATCGGGCACTTGTTCCGTTACGAGACCCGCCGCCGCCAGAAAACCAATTTGATGTTGTTTCTGCGGCCGCATGTGGTGCGCGACGACAGCGGGGTGCGCGTGCTGACGTCGGACCGCTACGACTTTATTCGCAAGCTGGAACAGGACACGCAACCGGAGAAACATTTCATGCTGCCGCCGATGCAGGGCCCGGTGCTCCCGGAACGGGATTCCGGCGGACCGACGGCGCCTGCGCAGGACAACAACCCGCCGGCGCAATCTTCAGCAATGCCGAAGGAGGCACCGGTGCCCGAGCCCACGGCGCTGGAGCCGCCGGGGCAGGTAACTGTTCCTCCGGCTCCGAAAGTCCCGGCGTCCGCGCCGCAGCGTCCAATCAAATGAGGCAGTTGGTGTCCTACGCCTTTGCGCGCACCCACCGCGTGCTGGCGGCTGCCGAGCGCGAAGGCAGGCTGCTCCTGTGGGTGACCGGCAAGACCCCAGCCTCCGCAATTGCGGAAGTGCGGCGCTCCCTGGGCCGCGACATCACCCTGGAACTGGTGGCGGAGAAACAATTCGAGGAAGGTTTGCGCGCGGCCTACGTGGACGGCGCGGACCATGCCGCCTCGGTGGTGGGTGAAGTCGAGAGCGAAGTCGATCTGGACCGTCTGATGCAGGACATTCCGGAGATCGAGGACCTGCTGGATGCGCGCGACGATGCGCCCATCGTGCGCATGCTCAATGCCATGCTTTCGCAAGCGGTGCGCGAGGGGGCTTCTGACATCCATGTCGAACCTTTCGAGGCGCATTCCGTGGTGCGTTACCGGGTCGATGGCACGTTACGGGACGTGGTCAGGCCGCGGCGCGGTTTGCACCCGGCGCTGATATCGCGCATCAAGATCATGGCCAATCTCGACATCGCGGAAAAACGCCTGCCGCAGGATGGTCGCATCATGCTCCGGCTGGGCGGGCGTCCGATCGACGTGCGCGTGTCCACGCTGCCTGCCGGGCATGGCGAGCGCGTGGTGTTGCGGTTGCTGGACAAGGAGCGCGGGCGGCTCACACCCGAAAAACTGGGGATGAGTGCGGATGTGCTGAAACAACTCGATACCTTGGTCAAACAAAGCCACGGCATCGTTCTGGTGACCGGTCCCACCGGCAGCGGAAAAACCACCACGCTCTACGCCATGCTCTCCCGCGTTGATTCGGCGACCACCAACGTGCTTACGGTGGAAGACCCGATCGAATACGATCTGCCCGGCATCGGCCAGACCCAGGTGAATCCCCGCATTGAAATGGATTTCGCGCGCGCGCTGCGCGCCATCCTGCGCCAGGATCCTGACGTCATCATGATCGGCGAAATCCGCGATCGGGAAACCGCCCAGATCGCCGTGCAGGCTTCGCTCACCGGCCACCTGGTGCTGGCCACCCTGCATACCAATGACTCAGTGTCGGCGGTGACCCGGCTGCTGGACATGGGCATCGAGCCATTTCTGTTGTCTTCCTCATTGCTGGGCGCGCTTGCGCAACGCCTGCTGCGAAGACTGTGCGCGGAGTGCCGCCGCCAGGACGCGCAGGGCCAGTGGCAGCCCGTCGGCTGTCCGGCATGCGGCCAGACCGGATACAGCGGGCGCACCGGTGTTTACGAATTGCTGGCGCTTGACGACACGCTGCGGGAAGCGATTCACACCGGGCAGGGCGATCGTGCGTTGCGCGCACTCGCGCGCGAACGGGGCTTCCGCTCCATGGCCGAAGATGGTGAACGCTGGCTGGCCGATGGCACCACCTCGGCCGCGGAACTCGCGCGCGTGACGAGAGAAAGCTGAGGACAGAGGACAGAATGACTGGAATTTTTCCCTCGCTTGACATTCACCACCCGTCTCCCGTCATTCGTCACCCGTCATCCGCACTTTTCCGTTCACGCCTTCACTCATTGACTCGTTTACGTTTTTAGAGATGCCCACCTACCGATTTGAGGCTGCCCGCGACAGTGGCAAGCTGGAGTCCGGCGACATCGAGGCCGACAGTGCGCGCGCAGCGCGCTCGGTGTTGCGCGCCAAGGGCCTGGTACCGGTGTCGCTCGAACCGCTGGCGGGGATGCGCACCGCTGAAGAAAAAATTGCCGGCCGTCGCCTCCGCGAATCGGAACTCGCATTGGCCACCCGCCAACTTGCCAGCCTGCTCTCCGCCGGACTGCCGCTGGATGTCGCACTTGCCACGCTGGTCGAGCAATCGGAAAACGACGCGCAGCGAGAAGTTTTTCGCGCGGTTCGCGGTGACATCAGCGCCGGGCACCGCCTGGCCGAAGCCCTGTCCCGGCATCCGCGGGCTTTTACGCCGGTGTATTGCGCCACTGTGTCAGCGGGAGAGCAGGTCGGGAATTTCGGCGTGGTGCTCGAGAAACTCGCGCAGTATCTGGAAGACAAACAGGCTTTGCGATCCAAGCTGATTGCCGCGGCAACGTATCCGGCTATTGTGACTGTGGTGGCGATGGCCATCGTGTTGTTCCTGATGACCAACGTCGTGCCGCAGGTAGTGCAGGTTTTCGAGCAGACCCGCCAGGCACTGCCGTGGCCGACCAAAGTGCTGCTGGCGATGTCCTGGTTCCTGGGCAAGTTTGGCATCTGGCTGGCGCTTGCCATCGGCGGTGCCATCTACGCGTTGCGCATGGCGCTTCGCCGGCCCGGCCCGAAGTACGCGTGGGATCGTGCCATCCTCCGTCTTCCATTGTTCGGAAGGCTGATTCAGGGCGTGGAAACGGCGCGCTTTGCCTCGACACTCGCCATGCTGAGCGAAGCCGGGGTGCCGGTGCTGCGCGCACTCGCCGCGGCGCAGGCCACCCTCAACAATTCGGTCATGCGGGAAGTGGTGGAGTCGGCGATCGAAAAAGTACGTGAAGGCGCCGGGATTGCCCGATCCCTTGCCGCGGCCAAGGCGTTTCCGCCGGTGCTGATCCGGCTGATCGAAACCGGCGAGGCGACCGGCAATCTTGCCGTGATGTTGGGCCATGCCGCACGCAATCAGGCGCGCGAAGTAGAACGCCGTGCGGGTGCTGCCTCGACCCTTCTGGAACCCCTGCTGATTCTGGTGATGGGGGCCGTGGTACTTGCCATTGTGCTGGCGGTGCTGTTGCCGATCATCGAGATCAATCAACTGGTGCGCTGACCGGCACTGGTTTTCAGAACTGTCCGGCGATTTGCGGTAATCTTCCTCGCTGGCGAAGCGCTCGCGGTAAAGAAGCGCTCAAACCATCCGAGGGGGAGTCCGTGAATCATCAGCGCTTGAATGTACGGGCGGCGATATTCGCCGTGCTGTTTTCCGCAATGCTGGCGCTGCCCATGTTGCCCGCGGGAGCCCAGAACAAAACCCCGATACGCGTCGGATTCAGCATTGCCCAGACCGGTCCGCTCAGTGGCGCCGGGAAATCCGGACTCCTTGCGCTGCAGATGTGGCGAGAAGACGTCAACAAGGCGGGCGGCCTGCTCGGACGGCCCGTGGAACTGGTGGTCTACGACGACCAGACCAATCCCTCGACTGCACCCGGCCTGTATACCAAACTGCTCGACGTGGACAAGGTGGATCTGCTGGTGAGCCCCTACGGCACCAATGTCACGGTGCCGATCATGCCGCTGGTGAAACGTCGCGATCTGTTGATGATTGGGAACCTGCCTCTGAACGTGAATGCGACCCTGCGCCACGACAAATATTTCAACATCATGCCGGTGGCGACCGGGCGGGACTGGGCCGTGCCGTTTCTGGACCTGTCGGCAAAACTGGGTGTGAAGAAAGTGGCCATTCTTGCGGCCGACGCGGAATTTGCCCAGACGCTCGCGGAGGGGGCACGCGCGGAAATCGCGAAACGGGGCATGGAGGCGGTGTACGACCAGAACTATCCACCCAACACGGTGGATTTTTCTTCGATGCTGCGAGCGTTGCGCGCAAAACAACCCGACGCCGTGTTCGTGGCTTCGTATCCGCCCGACTCGGCGGCGATCATTCGCGCGCTCAACGAAATCGGCGCGGGGGACGGTCTGAAATTGTTCGGCGGCGGCATGGTCGGTTTGCAGTTCGGCACGCTCATGGAGTCGCTCGGCGCCATGCTCAATGGCGTGGTGAACTACACCTTCTGGGCGCCGGGAAAAACCATGGATTTTCCGGGCATGCGGGAATTCCTGGAACGTTACCAGGCGCGGGCAAAAGAAGCCGGCGTGGATCCGCTGGGCTTTTACCTGCCTCCATATGACTACGCCATCGGCCAGGTGCTCGCGCAGGCGGTCACTGCCACCGGGAGCCTGGATCACAAACTGCTGGCCGATTACATCCGCACTCATGAAATGAAAACCATTGTTGGCGGCATTCGTTACGCCCCTGGTGGGGAATGGGAAAAGCCACGCGTGGTCTACATTCAGTTCCGCAATGTGGCGGATCGAAACATCGATCAGTTTCGCAGGAGCGACCGCCAGGTTATTTTGTCTCCGGAGGTGTTCAAGACCGGAGAAGTGCTCGCCTTCCCCGCCGCGCGGCGGTGAAAGCAGAGGACGGAGGACAGATGACACAGGGCAGACCGAAAAAATATTCGGTCTTCAGCCTTCTGTCTTCTGCCGTCTGAATCGAATGCCAATCGAGTTACTGGCCGAAGCCATTGTTGCGGGCCTGCTGCTGGGCTGTTTTTACGCAGCAGTCAGCCTGGGTCTGTCGGTCGCGTTCGGTCTGTTGGACATTCCGCACATCGCCCATCCGGCCTTTCTGGTACTGGGCGCCTATTGCGTCTGGCTGCTCGGTGGCATGGGCGTCGATCCTGTCCTGGCCGGACTGATGTGTGCTCCGCTGTTTTTTGGCTTCGGCGTAGTGGTCTACCGCTTCTATCATTTTGCGTTTGAACGCAACGATGCAGAAGGCGGATTGCGCGGCCTGGCGTTTTTTTTCGGGCTCGCCTTTGTCGTCGAAGTTGCGTTGATCCTGGCCTTTGGTGTGGATCAGCGCATGGCACAGGCTGATTATGTTGGCAAAGGTGTGGATATCGCCGGCACGCGGCTGCCGATTCGCATGTTGATCGCGTTCGCGGTCGCGCTGTTGCTGACGATTTCCCTTTCGCAATTTCTCTCCCGCACCTTTACCGGCCGCGCCATCCGCGCCGTGGCGCAGAATCGCGTTGCACTCGCACTGATGGGCGCCGACCCGGTGCGCATCAAGCAGTGGGCCTTCGGTATCGCCACCGGGTCCTGCGCCATCGCCGGCGCACTGTTGCTGATTGTGGGCCCGGTCGATCCCGGTCTCGGGCGCTTGTATATCGGCCGCACATTTTGCGTGGTGGTGCTGGCGGGGCTGGGCAGTGTTCCTGGAACACTCGTGGCCGGTCTCATTCTGGGGGTTGCTGAAAGCCTGGTGTTGTCCTCGCTGGGCGCAAGCTGGGCGCCAGCGGTGGGTTTTGGCATGTTGCTGATCGTGCTGGCCGTGCGGCCGGCAGGCCTCTTCGGTCGTTGACGCATGCATAAGGACACCGGATTCCTCCTGGTTGCGCTGCTGATTCCGGTCGCGGCCTTTTTGGCCACGCGCACAATCGGCAACGAATATCTGTTTTTCGCCGGGTATGTGGTGTTGCAGTTCGTGGTGCTGGCCACTGGCTGGAATGTCATGGGCGGTTATGCCGGTTACGTCAATTTCGGTGCCGGCGCTTTTTTCGCCGTGGGCGCCTACGCGGCGGCGGCGGTGTCCAAGGCGTTTGGCTGGCCGCTGCCGGTGCAAATTCTGGCCGCCACGCTGGCCGCCGGTTTGTTGGGTCTGGCAGTGGGTGTACTGACGCTGCGATTGCGCGGTGTTTTTTTCTCGATTGCCACGGTGGCCATTGCGGTGGTGATCGAAACCGCGGTGCTCAACTGGGCTTATATGGGCGGCGCACGCGGCATGACGGCGGTGCAGCCCGACACGCCGGCTGGTTTTGCCACTTATATGCGCTGGTTGTTTGTCGTGATGGCCGTGCTTGCCGTCCTGGCGGTGGCGGCCGCGCGAAGTGTCGAGCGATCGCGGCTGGGACGCGGGTTGCGCGCATTGCGTGATGACGAAATGGCAGCCGAGTCGGCCGGCGTGCCGACGTTGCGATTGAAGGTCATGGCGTCCACCCTGTCCGGTGCCTTGATGGGCATGGCCGGTGCGCCTTACGCGCTGTATCTCGGATTCATCGAGCCCACTTCTGTCTTCAGCCTGAACTACGCGGTATCGGCGCTGGCCATGCCGGTCATTGGCGGTACCGCGAGTTGGCTCGGGCCGGTGATTGGCGCTGTGTTGCTGGCGAGTGCGCAACAAACAGTCAGCGTGACCGTGTCGTCTGAATTGAACGTGCTGATTGTCGGTGTGCTGCTGATCGTGTTTGTGGTGGCTGCGCCGCAAGGAATCCTGGGCTTGCTGCGCAATGTGCGCAAACGGGGGAACAATCCGTGAGCGATGCACTGCTGGAAGTCCAGGGCATCTGCAAACGATTCGGGGGATTTTCCGCCCTGAACGAGGTGGGCTTCACGCTGGGTGCAGGCGAGCGCTTCGGCATCATCGGCCCCAACGGATCGGGGAAAACCACCCTGATGCATTGCATCGGCGGAACACTGGCGAGCGATGGCGGGGCGATCCGCTTGAACGGCGTTGACATTACCCGGCAAGCCGCCCATCGGCGCGCGCGGTTGGGTATTGCGCGCACTTTCCAGGTGCCGCGTCCGTTTGCCAGTCTGAGCGTGGCGGACAATGTCTGTGTTGCGCTGGAATACGCCTCCGGTATGTCGATGCGACCGACCGAGAATTTGCATGACAAGGCCCTAGCCATCCTGGAGCAAATGCAACTGCGGCACAAAGCGCAATCACCAGCGGGAAATCTGTCCCAGGTCGAACTGCGCAAGCTGGAGCTGGCGCGCGCGCTGGGGGCCCAGCCGCGAATCCTGATTCTGGACGAAGTCATGGCGGGTCTTGCCGCCGGTGAAGTGGATGAAGTGCTGGAGATCGTGATGCGGATCAACGCGCAGGGCGTCGCGGTCATCATGATTGAACACATCATGCGGGCGATCATGCGATTTTCGCAACGCGTGATCTGCCTGGACGCGGGAACGATTATCGCGGAGGGCGTGCCCGGCGTGATCGTGGAGAATGCCTCCGTGCGAAGGATTTATCTTGGCGCTTGAACTGCACGTCGAAGGGTTGGAAGCCGGCTACGGTGCAGTCAACGTGCTGCACGGCGTGTCTCTGGCGGTCGGACAGGGTGAAACGGTCGTGCTGCTGGGGACCAACGGCAATGGCAAGAGCACGCTGTTGAAGTGTATTGCCGGCCTGGTGCGTCCCTCGCACGGGACAATCATTCTGGAGGTCGACGGTCATCCAGTGAATCTCACCAGCATGGCCACCCAGGACATTGTCGGATTGGGTGTCGTGATGGTGCCGGAAGGCCGTCGCCTGTTTCCCAGACTCACCGTCGAGGAAAATCTTCTGCTGGGCGCCTTCCGTCCGGCGGCGCGTGCGGCGATTCCCGAGAACCTGGCCTTGTGCTACGAGACCTTTCCGGTGCTGCGCGAGCGCGCGCGCCAGACGGCGGGCAGCATGAGCGGGGGGCAGCAGCAAATGCTCGCCATCGCCCGCGCGGTCATGGCGGCGCCGAAACTCCTGCTGGTGGACGAGCCGTCCGTGGGCCTGTCGCCTTTGCTGGTCACGCAGACCATCGACGTGATTGCCGGGCTGAAGAAGCGTTTCGGGCTCACAGTGCTGATGGCCGAACAGAATTTTCATGAGGCGAGCCGTATTGCCGACCGTGGTTACATCATCGTGCATGGAGAGATTGCATTCGAAGGGCGTAATCTCGAGGAATTGCGGGACAGCGAAATGGTCAGGCGGCACTATCTGGGGACCTGAGAGGAAAACATGTCGGCGAACTTGAGAATTGGCTGGATCGGTGCGGGACGCATGGGTGTTCCCATGGCGGGGTTCCTGTTGCAAGCTGGATTTCCGCTGGCGATTTATTCGCGTACAGCCGCCAGCCGCCAGAAACTGGTGGCGCTGGGGGCGCGGGAGGCAACGAGTGTGGCCGACTGCGCGCGCGGCGCGCAGATCGTCTTTTCGTCCATCTCCGATGACGCCGCGTTGGGCGAGATCGCACTGGGGCCACGCGGCGTGCTTGCCAATTCAGAGCGCGGCACAATTCTTGTAGAAACCAGCACCGTGTCTTCCGAAGTGTCGGGAGAGGTTGCCGCCGAGGCCACGCGATTGGGCGTGCCCTACCTTCGAATGCCCATTTCCGGTAACGCCGCCTCTGCGCGAAAAGGCGAGGTGACAGTGATGGTTTCCGGACCTGCCGCTGCGTGGGAAATCGTACAACCGCTGGTTGCCGTATTCAGCAAGGCCCAGATTTACCTGGGCGCAGGCGATGAGGCCCGAGTGATGAAACTGGTGGTTAATGCACTGGTAGTCAATCTGGCGCAGACCATGGCCGAGGCGCTTGCGTTGGGGCGCAAGGCAGGCCTCGATTGGGACGCGATGCTGGACACACTGGCACAAAGCACGCTGGCCTCTCCATGGCTGAAGGTCAAAATCGCGGCCCTCAAGCAGCGCGACTACACCGCTACGATGAGTTCGCGGTTGATCCTCAAGGATATCGACCTGATGCTCGCCGCCGCCCGGACGCACGAAGTACCCATGCCGCTGACCGCTACCACGCGTCAACTGATGCAGGCGCTGGTCGGTGAGGGTTTTGGCGAGGAAGACTACATGGCAGCCGTGAAACTGGCAGCTCG
>JBJXFN010000186.1:0-9992 GCA_046155535.1 Burkholderiales bacterium | reverse complement strand
CCTAAACGCAACAAAGTGCTCGGGTCTTGGTGCGGCGCTGGCCTGTCCCCAGGGATCACTCCCACTCGATGGTCGCCGGGGGCTTCGAGGAGATGTCGTACACCACGCGGTTGATGCCGCGGACCTCGTTGATGATGCGCGACGAGACTTTCGCCAGCAGTTCGTGCGGCAGCGGCGCCCAATCCGCGGTCATGAAGTCCGTGGTTTGCACTGCGCGCAGCGCGACGACATATTCGTAGGTGCGCCCATCCCCCATCACGCCGACCGACTTCACCGGCAGGAAAACCGCAAACGCCTGCGCCGTCTTGTCGTACCAGCTCTTGCCCTCCCCGTCCGTCGCCTTGCGCAATTCCTCGATGAAAATCGCATCCGCCCGTCGCAACAGCTCCGCGTATTCGACCTTGACCTCGCCAAGGATGCGCACGGCGAGGCCGGGCCCTGGAAACGGGTGGCGGAATACCATTTCACGTGGCAGTCCGAGCGACACACCAAGCTCGCGCACTTCATCCTTGAACAATTCGCGCAAGGGCTCGAGCAACTTCAGGTGCAGGGTGTCGGGCAAGCCACCGACGTTGTGGTGCGACTTGATCGTGGTCGCCTTCTTCGTCTTCGCGCCGGCCGACTCGATCACGTCCGGATAGATCGTGCCCTGGGCCAGCCATTTGGCGTTCCTGATTTTGGCGGATTCGCGCTGGAAGACCTCGACGAACTCCTTGCCGATAATCTTGCGCTTGGCTTCCGGATCGGAGACACCGACCAGCTTGCCCATGAACTCCGCACTTGCATCGACGTGAATCACCTTCACTCCCAGGTGCTTCGCGAAGGTGTCCATGACCTGTTTGGCTTCATTCAGCCGCAGTAATCCATGGTCGACGAATACGCAGGTCAGTTGCGCACCGATCGCCTTGTGGATCAGTGCGGCGGCCACCGACGAATCGACCCCCCCGGACAAACCCAGGATGACTTCCTCATCGGCGACTTGCTCGCGGATACGGGCCACCGCCTCGGTAACATAATCGGGCATGTTCCAGTCGCTGCCGCAGCCGCAGATGTCGTGCACAAAACGGTGCAGGATTTTCGTGCCCTGCCGGGTGTGTGTGACTTCGGGGTGAAACTGCACGGCGTAGAACCCGCGTGCCTCATCGGCCATGCCGGCAATGGGGCAGGCGTCGTTCGAGGCCATCAGTTTGAAACCGGGCGGCATCGCGGTCACCTTGTCGCCATGGCTCATCCAGACCTTGAGCATGCCGTGCCCTTCTGGCGTGCTGAAATCCTGGATGCCATCGAACAGCCGGGTGTGCCCCCGGGCGCGAACTTCGGCGAAGCCGAACTCGCGCACTTTACCCGCCTCCACCTTTCCGCCGAGTTGCTGGGCCATGGTTTGCATGCCATAACAAATGCCCAGCACCGGCACACCGAGTTCGAAGACCGCTTTGGGAGTTCGGTCCGTCGATTCCTCGTAGGCCGACATGTGACTCCCTGACAGGATGACACCCTGCGCACCAAAATCGCGGACGAATTCGTCGGACACATCCGAGGAATGAATTTCGCAGTAGACCTTCGCTTCCCGCACCCGCCGAGCGATGAGCTGGGTGACCTGCGAACCGAAATCGAGAATCAGGATTTTGTCGTGGGACATGGCGAATGAAATTCGCCAGGTTCGAGGTTCGACGTTTGAGGTGCGAGTAGAAACACCTCGAACCTCGGCCCTCGGCCCTCGCACCTGCGATTAGTCAACGTGATAGTTCGGTGCTTCCTTGACGATCTGCACGTCGTGCACATGCGACTCGCGAATGCCGGCGGAGGTGATTTCGACAAATTGCGCGCGTTCCTGCATTTCGGAGATGTTGGCGCAGCCGAGATATCCCATCGAGGAGCGAAGTCCGCCCATCAACTGGTGCATGACCTGGATCACGCTGCCCTTGTAAGGGACGCGACCTTCCACGCCTTCCGGGACCAGTTTTTCGGAACTGTCTTCGTCGTCCTGAAAATAACGGTCACTCGATCCCTGCTGCATCGCTGCCAGGGAACCCATGCCACGATACGATTTGTAGGAGCGGCCCTGGAACAATTCAATTTCCCCCGGCGCTTCTTCGGTGCCGGCAAACAGTCCTCCGAGCATCACCGTATCCGCGCCGGCCGACACGGCCTTGGCGATGTCCCCGGAGTATCGAATGCCGCCATCCGCGATCATCGGGATGCCGGTGCCGCGCAGAGCTGTGGCCACGTTGTTGATGGCGGTAATCTGGGGCACCCCGACACCGGCCACAATGCGTGTTGTGCAGATCGATCCTGGGCCAATGCCAACCTTGACCCCGTCAGCGCCCAGATCAGCGAGGGATTGGGCAGCGGCGGCGGTGGCAATATTGCCGCCGATCACCTGCGTGGTCGAAAAGTTGCGTTTGATCCACTTCACCCGGTCCA
This sequence comes from Burkholderiales bacterium, assembly GCA_046155535.1. Lineage (GTDB taxonomy): Bacteria > Pseudomonadota > Gammaproteobacteria > Burkholderiales > JACQAP01 > JACQAP01. Next base: position 7,568 of record JBJXFN010000186.1, on the reverse strand, counting down.
GTACGCCCTGCGAGTGTCCATGCGCGGTATCGACGATCAGGACATCCACGCCGGCCTCGATCAGTAATTGCACCCGCTCTTCCGTGCCTTCACTGACACCGACGGCCGCCCCGACTCGCAGGCGCCCCAGGTGATCCTTGCAGGCATTCGGGTGTTCGGAGGATTTCAGAATGTCCTTGACCGTAATCAGACCCTTCAACTCGAAGTTGTCGTCCACCACCAACACCCGTTCCAGACGGTGTTCGTGCAACAGGCGCATGGCCTCCTCGCTGCTGGCGCCTTCTTTCACCGTGACCAAACGATCGCGCGGCGTCATGATGTTCTTCACCGGTTGATCGAGGTTGGTTTCGAATCGCAGGTCGCGGTTGGTCACAATGCCGACAACTCTGGCCGCATCGACCACCGGCAAACCGGAAATCCGGTGCTGCCGGATCAAACCCAGCACGTCACGAACTGTCATGTTCTGGGAAATGGTGATTGGATCCTTGACCACCCCGCTTTCAAAGCGTTTGACCTTTGCCACCTGCGCCGCCTGGGCTTTGGCCGGCATGTTTTTGTGCAGAATGCCGATACCGCCTTCCTGTGCCATGACGATTGCCAGACGGGCTTCCGTCACGGTATCCATCGCCGCTGACACCAAGGGGACATTGACATTTATCGAACGTGTCAGCCGGGCGACCAGATTTACGTCACGGGGCAGAACGGTGGAGTGCGCGGGAACGAGGAGTACGTCGTCAAACGTGAGGGCCTTATGCAGGACACGCATCTTTTTGTTCCTTCACAAAGACGCAATTATACCGATGGCCACCGCACCGGGTAAACGCGCCCGCCAAGGGTTCGGCGATTGACCCGAACCCCTGCAACAGCTATGTTTGGAGTTCGCCATCGGGCCTGGGTGGGGCGGAAAAATCGTGGCGCCGACGCATGCCCACTGCCTGGATCCGTCCAACGCCGTAAACCCGTCAGATGGAAAACGCGTTAACCTTTGGCCTCGACCATACGGAAATGGAGTTCTCATGACATTTCGTTTTGCGTTTATTCTGGCGGCCATGGCCGTGGTCGGCCTGGCAATACCGCACTTGTCGGTTGCACAGACCTACAAGTGGACCGATTCGGAGGGCAAGGTTCACTATTCCGATAAGCCACCGCCGGCCAACATAAAAAAGTCCGTCACGGTCAAACCGCCGAGTCGGGCGGGCGTTTCTGCAACGGCCGACGAAAGAGCGGGTGCCGCGCCTGCCGGTCCTAAAACCGCCGCAGAACAGGAAGCCGAATTTCGCCAGCGCAAAGTGGAAACGGCGGAGAAGGAAGCCAGGCAGAAGCAGGCCGATGCCGAACAGGAGAACAAGAAACGCAATTGCGAAAATGCGCGCCGCTACCTCGCTACCGTACAGGACGGGGGGCGCATCTCGCGCTACAACGCCAAGGGCGAGGTGGAATATCTGGAAGAAGCCCAGTATGCCCAGGAAGCGCAAAACGCCAAAAAATCCGTGGACAGCTGGTGCAACTGAGCAGGACAAGAAGCCTGTCGGAAATGAGATGATTCGACTGCAACGGTGGGAGAGCGGTCCTTATTTCGCCGCTTTCTCCCTACATATTCCTGATATACGTGTCGAAGTCGTCAAAATCTGTCCTCGCTCTCCCACCGATTCGCTTTCGAACACCTAAATCCGTCAGGCTGCTAGGCAGTGAAATTTTTTCGACTCAGCCGCCGTCGCTGGGCACGTTGTTGCCGGGCCTTCTTCGGATCCGCGGTCAAGTGACGGTAAAACTCGATCCGGTCGCCGTCACGCAAAACGGACTCGAAACTCGCCGGCCGACCCCAAATTCCCGGGTTTGCCATCGGGGTGCTTGGGTCATTGCCCGCGGGATCCAGGCCTGCGGCCTGAATAGCATCGACGATTCGGGCTCCCTCAGGCAATTCCACGGATATCTGTTTTTGCTCGCCGGGCCACGCCCAGACCAGTTCGACGCGAAGTGTCATGGTTCGCCGTTCAACTGCCGGGCTCGCTTCACGAAAGCTTCCACGAAACTGTTGGCGATCCTGTGGAACACCGGGCCCACCAGTTTTTCGAGTACCCGGCTGGAGAATTCGTAACTCAGGTGTAATTCCACCTTGCATGCGGTATCGCCAAGCGGGGTGAACCGCCATGCGCCATTCAAATGTCGAAACGGCCCGTTAACCAGCACCATGTCGATGGCGTTGCCGCCGCTGGCGCGATTTTCAGTCGTAAATGCCTGTTTGATCCCGTGATAATCGATGTGAAGCGTGGCGCGAACCGTCTCGCCTTCGCGCATGGTCACCTCCGCTCCGCCGCACCAGGGAAGAAATTCCGGATACCGTTCGATACCATCAATCAATGCGAACATTGCCGCTGCCGGATATTCGACCAGCACGGACTTTTCTACGGTGGGCATGTGCTGAACGGACCAGTTCCGACAATCAAGATTGATAGAATGCCGCTCCTGCCTGTTACCCGTGCGTGAAAATGAGCATTGCCCAGAACAAGAAGGCCTTTCACGATTATTTCTTCGAGGAGCGATTCGAAGCCGGGATTGCGCTTGCGGGTTGGGAAGTCAAGGCGATTCGGGCCGGCAGTATCCAGTTGAAAGAGGCCTATGTCCTGGTCAAGAACGGCGAGTTGTTTCTGATCGGCTGCCACATCAGCCCGCTGACCTCCGCATCGACGCATGTGCAGGCAGACCCCACGCGGACACGAAAGCTGCTGATGCACATCGAGGAGATCAACAAGTTGATCGGCAAAGTGGAACGTGCGGGCTATACGCTGGTTCCCCTGGATATGCATTACACCCGAGGACGCATCAAGCTTGCCATTGGCCTTGCCAAAGGCAAGAAACAGCACGACAAGCGGGACACCGAAAAAGAAAAGGACTGGAAGCGGCAGCAGCAGCGCCTGCTTCGCAACAAAACCTGACCGTCGCGTATGGCATCGCGGAGGCGCATCGCCGACAGGATGCGTTCATGGCTGGATTCCTCAATCGTAATGCAGGCCCATCGCGGAGCGAACGTCGCGCATGGTTTCCGCGGCAAGTTTGCGCGCCCGGTCACAACCATCGGCGATGATGTTGCGAACCAGAGTCGGATCGTCCAGATACATTTGCGCCCGTTCGCGCATCGGTTCTTGCACTTTCAGAACCGCGTCAATCACCGGTTGTTTGCATTCGAGGCAACCGATACCCGCGCTTCGGCAGCCTTTTTCCACCCATTGCCGGGTGGCATCGCTCGAATAAATCTTGTGGAATTCCCAGACCGGACATTTCTCCGGATCACCCGGATCGGCCCGCCTGATCCGGGCCGGGTCGGTGGGCATGGTGCGGATTTTTTTTGCCACGCTGTCCGCGTTTTCCCGAAGCGTGATGGTGTTGTGGTAGGACTTGGACATTTTTTGTCCGTCGAGGCCGGGCATTCGTGAGGCTTCGGTGAGCATGGCCTGCGGTTCGGACAGGATCATCTTTCCGCCTCCTTCCAGAAAACCGAACAGGCGCTCCTTGTCGCCAATAGATAAATTGGCTGCCTCGTCCAGCAGTGCCTTGGCGGCAGCCAGCGCGTCCTCGTCACCCTGCTCCTGATAACGCGTGCGCAATTCCCGATAGAGTTTTCCGCGCTTGACGCCCAGTTTCTTGATCGCGATTTCTGCTTTCTGTTCGAACCCCGGCTCGCGTCCATAGACATGATTGAACCGACGAGCGATTTCGCGCGTGAATTCGATATGCGGGACCTGGTCTTCCCCCACTGGCACGCGGTTTGCGCGATAAATCAGGATGTCGGCCCCCTGTAACAAGGGATAACCGAGAAAGCCATAAGTGGACAGATCCTTTTCGGTGAGTTTCTCCTGCTGGTCCTTGTAAGTTGGCACCCGTTCCAGCCAACCCAAAGGCGTAATCATCGACAACAGCAGATGCAATTCCGCGTGTTCCGGCACCCGCGACTGGATGAACAGGATCGCCTGGGAAGGATCCACACCGGCCGCCAGCCAATCCACCAGCATGTCCCAGACATTCTGCTCGATGACTTCTGGCGTGTCGTAATGGGTGGTCAGGGCGTGCCAGTCCGCCACGAAAAACAAGCACGGGTATTCATGCTGCAGTTTCACCCAGTTTTTCAATACCCCATGATAGTGCCCCAGGTGCAGACTGCCTGTTGGGCGCATTCCCGACAACACACGTTCGGCAAACATTGCGTTCCTCATTTCAAATCGAAAATCCAGGCGATTTCAAAAACCGCCGCTAACAGCGTGACAAAAATCCCCACCACCGGTCCCATCATTGCGCCAAGCCAGCCCAGAAACATCAACCCGACAAGAATGATCATTCCATAGGGTTCCAGCCTGGCAAACATTCCGGCCCACAGCCGCGGCAACAGGCTCACCGCAATGCGTCCGCCATCCAGCGGTGGTAACGGTATCAGGTTCAGCACCATCAGGACCGCGTTGACAATGATCCCTCCGCGCGCCATCAGGAACAGCGGCTCCGTGAAATAGTTCGATGGCATCGCGGCCGCCACTTTGATGACCAGGGCCCAGCCCGCGGCCATCAGCAAATTGGCGAGCGGACCCGCCGCGGCGACCCACAACATGTCCCGTTTGGGATGTCCTAGTTTGCCAAAATTCACCGGCACCGGTTTTGCCCAGCCGAATGCATATTGTCCCTTGCTTACCAACAGCATCAAGGCCGGGATCAGGAGAGTGCCGACAGGATCGACGTGTTTGAGCGGATTCAGGGTGATGCGACCGGCGTGATAGGCCGTCAGGTCACCAAAATGTCGTGCCGCATAGCCGTGCGCCGCCTCGTGAAGGGTGATGGCAAAAATAACGGGGATCACATACAGCGCCACCAGACGCACGATTTCCTCGATACCGTTCATGCTGGAATCCCGAATATCGAAGGGTCGCCCTTGCCAATGCGCACGATCAGTGGCACGTCCTCGGTCAGGTCCACCACGGTGGTCATGGCTACCCCGCAGGAACCGCTGTCCAGGACCAGATCCACTTCGTGTTCCAGGCGATCGCGGATTTCCACGCCGTCGTTCATCGGACTATCGTCGCCGGGTAGGATCAGGGTGGAGCTCAAGATGGGTTCGCCCAGTTCTTCAATCAGCGCATTGGCCACCATCTGTCCGGGTACGCGCATGCCTATGGTCTTGCGCTTTGGGTGCATCAGCCGTTTGGGGACTTCCCGGGTGGCCTTCAGGATGAAGGTGTAACTGCCTGGCGTAGCTGCCCGCAGCATGCGGTATTGGACATTGTTCACGACGGCATATTGTCCGAGTTCCGAAAGGTCCCGGCAGATCAGGGTGAAATGATGACTGTCATCCACGTTGCGGATTCGACGGATGCGCTCCATGGCGTCTTTTTCGCCCAAATGGCACCCCAGCGCGTAGCAGGAATCCGTGGGAAATGCCATGAGCCCGCCAGCCCGCAGTATCTGCACCGCCTGCCGGATCAAACGCGGCTGGGGATTTTTCGAGTGAATCACAAAATACTGTGCCACGGCACTTGCCTTAATTCGGCACGTGTGCCGACGTCCGTTGCAGCCAGACTGCCACGTTATCTGTGCCGATGTCCGCCACGACCCCCAATTCCACGCCGCTTTGCTCCGGTGCGTGAAAATCGGAACCCGCTGCAGGCGTGAATCCAAATTGCCGGGCGGTGCGTAGCTGCTCAAAGGCAATACCACGGTCGTGCCGGCAAATTTCCAGTCCCTCACCGCCACAATGTTTGAAATCTTCCAGCAATGCCCGGCTGGCCATTCGCGGCATGCGATAGCGCTCCGGATGCGCCAGCGTCGCGATCCCGCCTGCCGAACGTATCCAGCCTATCGCATCTTCCAGGCTCGCCCATTGTTGCGCCACGAAGCCGGGTTTGCCCTCGACAAGGAAACGTTTGAAGGCGTCGGCCGTATTGCGGGCACAGCCGCGCGCGACCAGCGATCGTGCCAGATGATGACGTCCGATTGTTCCTGCACCATTGGCCAGGGCGGAAGCATCGCGAAAGATTTCCGGTATGCCAGCTTCTTGCAAACGTTCGCCCATGCGCATGGCGCGCGCCAGACGTGATGTTCGCAGCGCGATCAGACCTTGCTTGAGTTGCGGATGTTCAGGATGAACACCGAGTCCCAGAACGTGAAGGGTGTGTTCACGCCAGGAAACGGAAATTTCCACGCCTGCGATCAACCGGATGCCCAGTTCCCCTGCTACCTGGGCAGCTTCGGCAAGGCCACCGGTTTCGTCGTGATCCGTGAGCGCGATGGCATTCACATTCTGACGAGCCGCACGCTGCAACAATTCCGCCGGGGTCAACACTCCATCGGAGAAGCTGGAGTGGGTGTGAAGATCGATACGCAAGAATGGACAACAGGAGGAAAAGGGCATGCATGATAGCAAATTACCGATATCGTCGATGACGCGCGGCAGTTTTCCATCAGGAACGTGGATGCGAGCCGGCCTCGTCGCGTGGTTGGCGCTTTCCCCGATGGCCCACGCGGCTAGCTGCGAAGCGCGTAGCGGTGCGTCGCGCGTTGCCGTCCTCGAGCTTTTCACTTCCGAGGGCTGCAACAGTTGCCCGCCTGCAGACCGCTGGATAAGCCGGGTACCGGCAAGAGAATTCGGTCCGCAGCAGATCCTGCCGCTCGCGTTTCACGTCGACTATTGGGACAGCCTCGGCTGGAAGGACCGTTTTTCGCAAAGTCGTTTTACAACACGCCAGCATGTCCATGCCGAGCGCAACCAGGCCAAGTTTGTCTACACTCCCCAGTTCCTTCTCAATGGCCAGGATTTTCGCCCGATGGGTTCGAATGCAGCGTTAACGACACGCCTGGCATCCCTGAATTCGCGTCTGCCCGGGGCGAATTTGCAATTGCGCCAGACCTCTGCCGCCCATGGGCCCGACGTCAATCTCGAGGCAAATCTTGCTGCCGGTCACGAGGAGGTTCCCGCAGAAACGTTTCTGATTTTGACCGAGGATGGTCTGTCCACAGACGTGCGGGCGGGAGAAAACAGCGGCAAGAAGCTCAACCACGACTTCGTGGTTCGGGACATGGCGGGTCCCATTCCCTCCGGCCTTGGCGGGCACATCCTCTGGAAAGGGTCGTTCCGGCTGGCCTCCGACTGGAAAACCAAAAATCTTGCACTGACGGCTTTTGTCCAGGACCCCCGCAACGGGGATGTTCTGCAGGCCTTGCACTCGCCTGTTTGCATGGATCCATAAAGTACCGCAAAGTCCGCGGCGTGACGATTGTTTGCGGACCAATGACGGGCTGTGGAACAATGCGCCGACCCTGGACAATACGTGTCCCATTAAAATCGATAAAGGGGAGGAGAACAACATCCGCGCCCGCAACCCAAAGGAACTGCTCTCAGGAGTGCTGTTCCTGATTTTTGGCGTGACTGCAGCAGTGGTGTCGCGGAATTACCCCGTCGGCAGCGCATTGCGCATGGGGCCGGGATATTTCCCGCTGATTTTGAGCGGCCTGCTCATTGCCATCGGCCTGCTTTGCTGCGCGAGAAGCCTGCTCATTCGGGGAGAAGTCCTGGAACCCATGGGCTTGCG
>JBJXFN010000177.1:0-11288 GCA_046155535.1 Burkholderiales bacterium | reverse complement strand
GCGAGTGGCGCCGACGTCGGCGGCGCCGAGATAAAAGTCCTTCGTCAGGATGGGGGTTCTGGTTCGCCTGAATTCGATGGCCCAGAGTTGCCGCCGCGGAAGTTCCAGCACCAGATCGATTTTTGCGCCCGCGGGTGCCCGGTAGTGCCAGGCGTTGGTGCCTGCCGGCGCACATCCCAGCAGATTTTCGATGGCCCATCCTTCCCAGCTGCCGCTGGCGACCGGGTGGCGCAGCACCGCATCGCGGGTCGCGAGGCCCAGCAGCGCATGCACCAGACCGCTGTCGCGGACGTACACCCGGGGATGGCGTGTGAGGCGTTGGCCGGCGTTGCGAGCCCAGGGCTGGAGTCTGCGCACCAGCATCCACTCGCACAACAAGTCCAGATGACGGGTGACGGTATGCCCGCTGGTGCTCAGCGAGGAGGCGAGTTTCGTCGCGTTGACCGGTTGCCCCTGTTCCCGCGCCAGCAGGGTTAACAAGTCCCGCATATTCTTCGCGGGAACGCGCGGACCCGGTTGCGGAAGGTCTTGATCGAGGCAGGTTGCAAGAAGAGTCCGGCGCCAGCGCATGCTCGCCGGGTCGTTGCGGGCAAGAAAGGCGCCCGGGAATCCGCCGCGAATCCAGAGCCGGTCCTGTGCGAGCCCGGGCTGGTCCCTTGTTTCGAGGGTCAGAAGTGGCGTGAGCTCGACGCAGGGCAGTTCGCCTGCAAGTGCCTCCTGTCCTGACAAGACGCCGGTGGAAGAGGCCAGTAGCAAAAACCGCCCGTTCTTGCGCCCTGATCGTTGACGGTTGCCCATGCTGCTGCGAAGCGTCGCGAACAAAGACGGCGCATGCTCCATGCCGTCGAGGACGACCAGATTGCCGCGATGACTCTGGAAGAAATCCTTGGGATCGGCCAGTCTGGCCAGGTCTGACGGTGTTGCCAGATCCAGATAAACGCTGCCCGGAAACGACTTCACGACTTCCAGTGCCAGGGCGGTCTTGCCAATCTGCCGCGGACCCACCAAGCCGACCGCGGGAAATTCCGCAAGCAACTTCTGAACGTTTGCGAATGCCTGTCTGGTGATCATGCTCGCAATACTTCCACGTTCAGGAGAAATAGCAAGGACGATTCGCAGGCGGGGCGATGCCGGTGCCGGACCGTGCCAGGACTTACCAGCTCCCGCTGGCGCCGCCGCCCGAACGGCCGCCGCCGCCGGAAAATCCGCCGCCACCGGAAAAGTTGTCCGAACTCCCGCTGCCGATCACCACGCCACCGATGCCTCCGCTTCCCTTGTTCTTCAGGTCGGCCTGCATGTTCCGATACCAGGGCTGGCGCGAGAAGAGCAGTTTCAGCGCGGGAAACAGCCCGAGGTAGCTTACAAATATCAGCCAACCGGCGTCACTGCCGTGCACACCCATCGGAAAGATAAACCAGAACGGGATCAGGAACAGATACAAAAACCAGCCAATGCCGCCCGGCGTTGCCAGGGCGATGGCGGTAAACAAGCCCACCACGACGAGGAACAGCAGGCTGAAAGCAATGCGCCGTCCGACCGGCAAGGGCCCGGCATCCAGCAACGAGCCCGTGTCCGTTGCCTTGCGTGCTTCCGCCCAGCCGGCATTGGCACCCGAGGATTGCCGGCCTTCCAGGATCTGGATGATAGCGGTGAGCCCGGCTTCCATTCCCACGTCATAATTGCCTTCCCGGAACCGGGGCGTCATCAAATCGCGAATGATGCGACTGGCCTGCCCATCGGTGAGCAGGCCTTCGAGTCCGTAGCCGACTTCGATGCGCATTTTCTTGTCGCCCGGGACCACGACCACCAGCACCCCGTTGTCCTTGCCTTGTACGCCCAGTTTCCAGGACTCAAACGCCCTGACTGCGTACTCTTCGACAGGCTCGGTGCCGATGGATGTGACAGTCAGGATCGCGACCTGATTACCGGTGGCCTGCTCATGGGTTTTGGACATCCCCGTCAGGCGCTCGCGCACCGGCGAAGACAGTATTTCGGCCTCGTCCATCACCCGGCCAGACAGGTAGGGAATGCTCGCTTGCTTGGGAGCGTCTGCCACCGCTTGTGACGCGCAGACCACTAAAAACAGGAAGACGGCCAGGCGGATCATTCGCCCTCCCGCATTTCCAGAGGGGTATCCGCGATTTCGTCGGTAAGCAGACCGGGGCCAAAAAAGCCGCGTTCGAGAAGCAGGACCTGCAAGGCCTGAATGCCGGTGCGCAGCGCGCCAGCCGGCCGACGTCTCTGGAGAAAGGGGGTCATCCGTTGCACGATCTGATGCCAGTCGTCAGGTGAGATTCGGCTGTCGAATCCCTTGTCGGCAAGGATGGTGACCCGCCGCTCGATCAGGCTCACCAGGATCAATAATCCCGTGCGGCCACGGGTGCCGGCAAGATCGCGGGAATAAAACAGCGACTGGGCGAACTGGCGGACTTCGGTTTCCCGCCGAAGGGGATCGATGAACAGGCGGGCAAACGGCTGCAGCAACACGACCAGCAGCGCCAGAATCGCGCCACTGCCCAGAATGACGGCGGCCGTGCGCGCCGCGGTTTCCGCAGGCTCCCAGTCGCCGGGCAGCCAGAGCAGGGTCGCCAACGCAGACAGGGCCGCGCCCAGCGCAAAGGCTTTCCATGGCGCTTCGGCGTAGGAATCGGCTTTACCCACCACGGCGGTGACGACTTGTGCGCCGGTGCGGTTTTCCGTCTGTGCTACGAGCTGGACAAGGGAATCCCGCTCCTGATCGTTCAGGTGCATTGGGGTCCGATTCGGGTCGGCAATGTGGTCTGTCGGAAGCCGTATTGTGGACGCGCACCGCAGGTTTGCGGAAGGGTTCCGCCAAAGATTTTCTCCGTCTCCGAAGGGAAACCGGCAGGCCGTCATGAACTTCTCCTATGAAAAACGTGCAATCTTCGATTGACAACGCGTTATCCTCTCGGCATTCTCTGCACGCCAAGCTATTGATGGAGGCAAGGCGACACTAAAAATGCGTACCAACCTGAAGACTGGAGGCATCACGATGGCCACTAAGAAGAAAGCTGCAAAGAAACCTGTCAAGAAAGCTGCCGCGAAAAAGGCGGTAAAGAAGATGGCGCCGAAGAAGGCTGCCCCGAAAAAGGCTGCCAAAAAAGCGCCAAAGAAAAAAAGCACGGTAAAGCGCAAGCCCAATGCGGCGTTCATGAAACCGATGACACCCACGGCGACTCTGGCCGCGGTGATCGGTGGAACCCCCATGCCGCGCACCGAAGTGACCAAGAAACTGTGGGCCTACATCAAAAAGAACGGCCTGCAGGACAGCAAGAATCGCCGGAATATCAATGCCGACGACAAGCTGCAGGATGTGTTCGGCGGCAAGAAGCAGGTCTCGATGTTCGAGATGACCAAGCTGGTTGCCAAGCATCTGAAGTAGGATTTCCAGCGACAATTCGGCAGCCGGGCCGGGCGAACCCGCCCGGCTGTCGTGTTTTCCCCCGCCCCCAAACAGGCCGCAAGTGAGCCTGCACCGATCCGTCCCACACACGCCCCGTGTGGTTTCCCTTTGCCGATACTCTGGAGACTGACGATGCCTAGCTGCCTGCGTCTCGCCTTGTTCGTGCTGGCCACGATGATTTCAATCAGCGGCAATGCCCAGGAACCGATCGGCAAGATGGGCGACATCGAATTGCGCATCCCCGAACTCAAACTGCTTATCGACGCGCAGCCTCCCGAGGCACGCAAGCAACTGGCCACGGACTTTCTCCAGCTTGAACGGCTGGCGCGCGGCGAGTTGCTGCGAAAGGCCACGTTGGCGGATGCCCGTCAGAAAGGCTGGGACAAAAAACCGGAGTTGCAGGCGCTGATCGAACGGGCTCGCGATCAGGTGGTGATGGCCGCCTTTGTCAGCAGTCTTTCGCGCATTCCGGAAGATTATCCTTCCGAGGACGAGCTCAAGCAGTTTTACGAATCCAACAAGTCCCAGTTGATGGCACCCGCCCAGTACCAGATTGCCCAAATATTCCTGCCGGCTTCCGATGACTCTGAAAAGTCGGTACAGGCCGAGGCGTTGAAAAAAATCACCGATCTGTCCGCTCGCCTGGCCAAACCGGGCGCGGACTTCGGAAAACTGGCCACGGAGTTTTCCGGACACAAGGAGAGCGCCGCGAGGGGTGGGGAAATCGGCTGGGTACCGGAAGATCAAATGGTTCCGGAAATCCGGCGGCCTGCGTCGCGGCTCGCAAAAGGCGAAATCAGCGTGCCGGTCCGCAGCAGCGGCGGCTGGCACATTTTGAAACTTCTGGACAAAAAACCGGCCACGGTACGCCCACTGGCCGATGCGCGAACGGCGCTGATCAACTTCATGCGAACCCGCAAGGTGCAGGAACTGGAGCGCGCCTACCTGGAGGGTCTGTCGAGCCGGACACCGCCCACCTTGAATCAGATTGAATTGACCAAGATACAAAGCGGCATTCGCTGACCCTGGCAACTATCGCCAGACGCCCTCCCGACGCAGGTTCGCCCATGATCCCCGTTTCAACCGATACGCTCGGCCGACGGCGGCGCATTTCCACTGCGACGCTCACCTCCCAGCTTTTCAAACTGGGTTTTCGCAACACTTATCTGACCGGAGGGAAGTCGCTTGCCTCGTCGCTGCGCATCGCCGGCGAAGCGGTGCGGGCGGAATACGAGGCCTGGAAGAAGAAATAAATGCAGGCGGTGCTGTTTGATCTGGGCGGTGTACTGATTGATTGGAATCCGCGTTATTTGTTCCGGCGACGGTTCGGGGGCGACGAAGCGGCGATGGAGAATTTTCTCGCGCGGATCGTGCCGCAGTCCTGGAATCACGAAATCGACGCGGGAAAACCGATGGCGCAGGCGGTGGCGGAGAGAAGCCGGCTGCATCCCGAGTATGCGGAACTGATTGCCTTGTGGCAGGATGAGTGGGAACACATGCTTGGTGGCGCCATTGCCGGCAGCCTGGAGATTCTTACACGATTGCGCCAACGCGAAGTCCGCTTGCTGGCCTTGACCAACTGGTCGGCGGAGACCTTTCCCATCGCGCAGCGGCGCTTCGGTTTCCTGCAGTGGTTCGAGGATATTGTCGTGTCCGGGCAGGTGGGCCTGGCGAAACCCGATCCGCGGATTTTTTCGCTCGCCATGGAACGCTGCCGCATCGATCCCGCACGGACTGTGTTCATTGACGATTCCCCGGCCAATATCGAGTCCGCCGGCAGAATGGGTCTGCGCGCTCTGCATTTTTTCAATGCCGACACCTTGCGCGGAGATTTGCGCCGGGAAGGTTATCTGTAAACTCATCCTCCAGAAAGGAGACTGTCATGATCCGAAAATTTCTGTGTGCCTGTCTTGCGGGACCCCTGTTATTTCTGGCCCCTGCGACCAGCACCGCGGAAGGCATCAAAGTGGTTTATCACCTCAATGACGAACAGTCCGCCACGCTTGCCATGCACAATATGATGAATCATCTTGCTGCCGACGCTGGCGCGAAAATTGTCATGGTGGCGCTGGCGCGCGGCGTCAAGGTCTTTACCTTTGGCGCCCAGGACGCGGGGGGAAAACCCTTCGAGGACTGGGTGGATGCGCTGAGCGTCAAGGGCGTCGAGTTTCGCCTCTGCCAGAACAGCATGAACGCGATGAATTTGACGGCGAAGGATCTGATCGACAAGGTAACCGTGGTGCCCTCGGGGGTGGCGGAAATCGCCCGACTGCAGGCACGCGAAGGATTTGTCTACATCAAACCCTGAGCGCCTTTGCGCGGCTGTCGCCGCGGCCCGACGCGGGGCAAGCCTATTTTTCTCCGGGTCATTGGTAGAATGCGGCCCCGTCTTAGACCATTCACACCACGGAGAGACCATGATGCAAACCCCTCGCAGTCTGTACTGCCTGCTGATTGCCAGCGTGCTCGGAATGGCCGCCTGCCAGACCACCGATCCGTACACGGGCGAAAAGAAAATCAATTCGACCACCAAGGGCGCGGCGATCGGTGCTGCCGCCGGAGCCGTGGTGGGTGCCTTGAGCGGGGACGACGCGCGCGAGCGTCGCAAGCGGGCCTTGATCGGCGCCGGCGTGGGCGGATTGGCCGGCGGTGCGATCGGCGCCTATATGGACAGCCAGGAAGCCGAGTTGCGCAAGCAGATGGCGGACAGTGGTGTGACGGTCACCCGCAACGGCGACCACATCACGCTGAACATGCCCAGCAGCATCACCTTCCCGAGCGGCAAGTCGAATTTGAACGATTCCTTCTTCAAGGTGCTGGACGGCGTGGTACTGGTGCTGAAGAAATACGAAAAAACCATCATCGAGGTGGACGGCCACACCGACAGCGTCGGCAAACCCGATTACAACCAGAAGCTCTCTGAGCAACGTGCCGGCGCAGTGGTCAGTTATCTGATTTCGAAAGGCATCAAGCAGGAGCGCACCATTACCATCGGCGCGGGAGAAAATCATCCGGTGGCGAGCAACGACACGGATGCCGGCAGGGCACAGAACCGCCGTGTCGAACTGACACTGATGCCGCTGAAACAATAAGGCAACACGCGAATGACGTTGACGAAAGGGAGTTTATGAGCAGTGTGATGGAAGCAAAGCGCGCGGTGGCGCAGGAGATACCGGTTTTCCAGAATCTGATTTCCGGAAAATGGCAGCCGGCCTCGGACGCGCGCACCCTGGACATGGCGAGTCCGAGCGACGGCAAGGTGTTTGCGAAGATCGCCCGCGGCACCGCGGCGGATGTGGATGCTGCGGTGAAGGCCGCCCGTCATGCCTTCGAAGAAGGCGCCTGGGGAAAAATGACGGCGGTGGAACGCGGCCGCCTGCTCGCCAAACTGGGCGAAAAAATCCTGGCCCATCAGGAGGAGCTGGCGCTGCTCGAAGCACAGGATTGTGGAAAACCGCTGAAACAGGCACGCGCGGACATTGTTGCGGCGGCCCGGTACTTCGAATTTTATGGCGCGGCGGCGGACAAGCTGCACGGCGAAACCATTCCGTTTCTCGACGGGTACCTGGTGACCATCCTGCGTGAGCCCAAAGGCGTTACCGGACATATCATTCCCTGGAACTATCCGGCGCAGATGTTCGGCCGCAGCCTGGCGCCGGCGCTGGCGGTGGGCAACGCCTGTGTCATCAAGCCTGCCGAAGACGCTTGCGTCACTCCGATGCGGATCGCGCAGTTGGCGCAGGACATCGGGTTTCCGCCCGGGGCCTTCAACATGGTGACCGGCATCGGCGAAGAGGCAGGTGCGGCACTGGCCGCGCATCCGGGTATCGACTTCATTTCTTTTACCGGCTCGCCAGAAGTTGGCACCTTGGTCCAGAAAGCGGCGGCGGAAAATCACATCGGCTGCACGCTGGAGCTGGGCGGAAAATCGCCGCAGATTATTTTCGAGGATGCCGATTTCGACGCAGCCGTGCCGACGGTTGTGAACGCCATCGTGCAAAACGGCGGGCAGACCTGTTCGGCCGGCAGCCGGGTGCTGGTGCAGAAATCGATTTACGACAAATTCGTGGGCCAGGTTGCCGCACGTTTCAAACAACTGGTGGTGGGCAGCCACGGCATGGACCTGGATTGCGGCCCGATGATATCGGCGAATCAGAAGCAGCGCGTGCTCGGATTCATCGAGCGGGCCAAAAAGGAAGGGGTGGCGGTGATCGCAGAGGCCCGGATTGCCGATGGTGTTCCGGCAGGCGGGTTTTACGTGGCACCGGTGCTGTTCGGCCCGGTCCCGCGCACCAACAGCCTGGCTTGCGACGAGGTATTCGGCCCGGTGTTATCTATGATCCCGTTTGAGGACGAGGCGGATGCGATCCGGTTGGCCAATGCCACGGAATTCGGGCTGGTGGCCGGTGTCTGGACCCGTGACGGCGCGCGCCAGATGCGGGTGGCAAAAAAAATGCGCTGCGGGCAGGTGTACGTGAACGGATACGGCGCGGGAGGCGGCATCGAACTGCCCTTCGGCGGCGTGAAAAAAAGCGGGCATGGAAGGGAAAAAGGCCTCGAAGTGCTGCGCGAGTTTACCCACACCAAGACCATCGTTTTCAAACACGGCTGAGCAGACTGAACTCAGGGGTGATCCGATGCCCCGCATTCCCGAAACGGCCAAAGGTGAGGCCGTTTCGCATTTTTAAAGGACTTTGTTGTGCATCTTATCCGACCCCTTGCCGGCCTCCGTCCGGCACACGGGCGTGCCGCCGATGTGGCGGCACCGCCCTATGACGTGTTGTCCACGGAGGAAGCACGTGCGCGCGCTGCCGGGAAACCCTGGAGCTTCCTGCACATTTCGAAGCCCGAAATCGACCTGCCGTCCGATACCGATCCTTATTCGCCGGCGGTGTACGCGAAGGCTGCGCAGAACCTTGCCCGGATGCTGGCCGAAGGTGTTCTCGAGCGCGACAAGGCGCCAGCCTTTTACGCTTATCGCCTGGTCATGGGGGAGCATGTCCAGACCGGCGTGGTCGCGGCGGCATCGGTTGAAGCCTACGACACGCAGCGCATTCGCAAACACGAATTCACGCGGCCGGACAAGGAAGACGACAGGGTGCGGCAGATTTCGGCACTCAACGCGCAAACCGGACCGGTGTTGCTGGCCCATCCCGATCATCGTGACGTTGCCGACCTGCTGACACAAGCGACGCAGGGCGATCCGTTCGCCGATGTGGTCGCAGACACGGGTGTTCGGCATTCCATCTGGCGCATTGGCGACGCAATGTCCATCGAAGTGCTGATCCGCGCCTTCGACGCCATGCCTGCGCTGTACATCGCGGACGGCCATCATCGCTCTGCAGCAGCCTCCCGGGTCTGCGCGGCCCGCCGGCAGGCCAACGCCGGGCACACCGGCCAGGAGGGTTACAACACCTTCCTGGCGGTCATCTTCCCGCACAGCCAGATGAATATCCTTCCCTACAACCGCCTGGTTGCTGACCTGCATGGCCTGTCGCGGGCAGCCTTCCTGGAACGGCTGCAAACGGAATTCCTGACGGTGCCCTCCTCGGAGCCGGTAACGCCGGCCAAACCCGGAGACTTCGGCTTGTATCTTCCGGGTCAGTGGTATCGGCTCGGCATCCGTTCCGAACGGATGGCCGTGCATGACCCGGTTGCGCGGTTGGATGTCAGTTTGCTTGCAGACTACGTGCTTGCCCCGATCCTGGGCATTCGCGACCCGCGCAGGGATACGCGCATCGATTTTGTCGGCGGTATTCGCGGCTTGCGGGAGCTTGAGCAACGGGTGGATCGCGGAGGCATGGCGGCGGCTTTTTCCCTGTTTCCAACCCGGATGCAGGACTTGATGGCGGTGGCGGACACGGGGGCCGTCATGCCGCCCAAATCCACCTGGTTCGAGCCGAAACTGGCAGATGGGCTGGTGTCGCACGTACTCGACTGAATCAAGAGGGTAAACCGCGTGCCGGACGTCAGCGGCCTGACACTTCGTCAGTGTTCCCCTTGGTGTATCAAAGCGTTACACTAACGGCCAATCCAGGGCGGGGATTGCCAGGAGACTCTCGATTTTCGCGAGTTTCCATCGGGCACATAAAAAAGCGCAAAAGCCGCTCACACTGAGGAGTCTTTGTTGAAGCCCACCGATATCGCGGTACCCGACTATTTTCACAAAGTCGTGGACTGCCAATGGGCGTGTCCCGCCCATACCCCGGTTCCCGAATATATCCGCATGATCTCGGCCGGTCGCCATGGGGATGCCTACATGGTCAACTGGCAATCGAACGTGTTCCCGGGCATCCTGGGACGCACCTGCGATCGTCCCTGCGAACCCGCCTGTCGGCGCGGGCGCGTTGAAGAACACAACCTGGCCAAACCCGAACCGGTGGCGATCTGCCGGTTAAAACGCGTTGCCGCCGACAACAAGGAAGACATCCGCGCGCGGCTGCCCAGGCCACCCGAAAAAAAGAATGGCAAGCGCATTGCCTGCGTGGGTGGCGGACCGGCCTCGCTGACCGTGGCGCGCGATCTCGCCCCGCTTGGCTACCAGGTGACGGTGTTTGATCAGGATCCCAAGGCGGGCGGCATGATTCGCACCCAGATTCCGCGATTTCGCCTGCCTGAGGAAGTGATCGACGAAGAAGTCGGTTACGCACTCGGGACAGGAGTGGAATTTCGTGGTGGGGTCCGCGTCGACAGCATGAAAAAACTGCTGACCGAGGACTTTGACGCGATCTTTGTCGGCACCGGGGCGCCGCGTGGCCGGGATCTGCAACTGCCAGGTCGCACCGAGGCGGCCAGGAATATTCATATCGGGATCGACTGGCTGTCGTCAGTGTCCTTCGGGCACGTGAGTGCAATCGGCAAACGGGTGATTGTGCTCGGCGGTGGCAATACGGCAATGGACTGCTGCCGCACGTCGCGGCGGCTGGGCGGCGAGGACGTGAAGGTCATCGTGCGCAGCGGCTTCGAGGAAATGAAAGCCAGCCCGTGGGAAAAAGAAGACGCAATGCACGAGGGTATTCCGATCCTGAACTATCTGGTGCCCAAAACCTTCGAGCACACAAAGGGCAAGCTGACCGGCATGACCTTCGAAAAAGTCAAGGCGGTATTCGATGACAAGGGCCGACGCAAGCTGGTGCCCACCGGTGAGCCGGATCAGCGCTTTGATTGCGACGATGTGTTGATTGCCGTAGGCCAGGAAAACGCATTCCCCTGGATCGAGCGCGATGCCGGCATCGAATTTGATGAAAGCGGAATGCCGGTGGTGGACAAACTCACCTTCCAGAGTTCCCATCCGAAAGTTTTTTTCGGTGGCGATGCGGCCTTCGGACCGAAAAACATCATCTGGGCCGTCGCGCACGGGCATGACGCCGCCATCTCCATTGACAAGCTTTGCCAGAATGACGATCTGCGCAAACGCCCGCCACCGCTGGTCAACCTGATCAGCCAGAAGATGGGCATTCACGAGTGGAGCTACGACAACGACATCTCGAGCGAAACCCGGCGCAAGGTGCCGCTCAAGGACCAGATCATTGCGCTAAAAAGCGTCAAGGTGGAAGTCGAGCTGGGCTTCGACCTGAAACAGGCATTTGCCGAGGCGCAACGCTGCCTGAACTGTGACGTGCAGACCGTGTTCGAACCCAAGCTGTGCATCGAGTGCGATGCCTGCGTGGATATCTGCCCGATGGATTGCATCACCTTTACCAGCGATGGGGAGGAGCTGGAACTGCGCGGCCGATTGAGCGCACCGGCGCTGAATCTCGCGCAGGACATCTATGTTTCAGGTGGACTCAAGACCGGGCGCATCATGGCCAAGGAAGAAGACGTCTGTCTGCATTGCGGGTTGTGCGCCGAGCGCTGCCCGACC
>JBJXFN010000175.1:0-12406 GCA_046155535.1 Burkholderiales bacterium | reverse complement strand
AGAATGGCCGGATATTCAAGCTGACTCGGGACGGTCAATTCCAGGTCATCGCCGAATACGATGGCTGGCCGAACGGACTCAAATTTCACAAGGACGGGCGCGGATTCATTGCCGATTACAAGCACGGGATCATGATTCTCGATCCGGTGAACGGGAAAGTGACGCCTTGGGTCGTGCGCACTCAGGTCGAGCCGTTCAAGGGTGTAAACGATTTGTTTTTCGCCAGCAATGGCGACCTGTATTTCACCGACCAGGGCTTGACCGGGCTGCATGATCCCACCGGGCGATTATTCCGCGTCACGCCACAGGGCAGGCTGACCTGCCTGCTGGACAATATTCCGAGTCCAAATGGTCTGGTGATGAATCAGGATGAATCGCAGATATATGTCGCGGTCACGCGCGGCAACTGCGTCTGGCGGGTGCCGTTCCTGCGTGACGGCAGTGTGGCGAAGGTGGGCCTCTATATCCAGCTATCAGGAGGAGGCGGGCCGGATGGCATGGCGCTGGACGAAAACGACGGTTTGGTGGTGGCGCATGTCGGGATGGGTGCGGTCTGGGTGTTCGACGCGATTGGCGAACCGGTGGCCCGCATCAGATCAGCGGCCGGTCATTTCATCACCAATGTCGCGTTTGGCGGACCGGACCGCAAGACGCTCTACATCACCGAGTCCGCGAGCGGCAGTATTCTCACCGCGCAACTGGACGTGGCTGGACAAACGATGTATTCGAACAGGTAAGGTATCTGCTTCGGCGTTGTCCAGGTTTGTGCCATGATCGGCAATAATCACATTTCATCTTCGTCGGCGCATCACATGACATCCCTGACTTCAACGCCCGTCGCCGTCGTGACGGGAGCGGCACGCGGCATCGGCCTCGCCATCGCCAGATGGTTTCTTGCCGAGGGGCGGCGCGTCGCGCTGCTCGATATCGACGAAAAGACCCTGAGACGCACGGAGCGGGAACTCAACGATCCGGCGCGCGTGTTGGCGCTGCATTGCGATGTGTCCGATCCGCAGCAGGTCGCCTCGGCGATCGACAAAATCACCGCGAACTTCGGGCGCATTGACGCTCTGGTGAACAATGCCGGCGTGGCGATCTTCAAGCCGATACTCGACACGACATTTGCGGAATGGCGCCATGTGCTGTCCACCAATCTGGAAGGTGCGTTCCTGTGCACGCAGGCCTGCGCGCGGGTAATGTTGCGCAACGGAGGCGGCGCCGTGGTAAATATTGCTTCCATCTCCGGATTGCGCGCCAGCACCCTGCGCGTGGCCTACGGCACGAGCAAGGCGGCCATCATCCACCTGACCAAACAGCAGGCGGTCGAACTCGGCACGCTCGGGATTCGCGTGAATGCCATCGCGCCCGGACCGGTGGACACGGAAATGGCCAAACTGGTGCACAGCGTGGCCATTCGTTCTGATTACCACGACGTGATTCCGTTGAACCGCTACGGCACGCCGGAGGAAATGGCGGGCGTGGTGGGTTTTCTTTGCAGTGCGGCGGCCAGTTATGTGAACGGCCAGATATTGGGAGTGGACGGCGGATTTGATGCCACCGGCGTGGGCTTGCCCACGCTTCGCAAACGACAAGCGGAGTAACGGCGGTATGCAAATGGCGATTACCGCTCTCGTGATGGTGATATGGTGAAGTCAAAAATCGATGCGGGCGGTCTGGTGTATTCCACCGGGATCGGCCGGATCTGCCCGGGTTGCCGTCGTCCGATCGCGGATTGTGTATGCAAACAGAAACGCACTGTTGCTGCGCCGGATACGGTGGTTCGCGTGTCGAGGGAAACAAAGGGCCGCAACGGGAAAAACGTGACCGTGATCAGAGGGCTGACTTTGACGCCGGATGCGCTCGCTGACCTGGGCAAGCAGCTCAAGACAAGCTGTGGATCGGGTGGCACGGTCAAGGACGGCATTATCGAAGTGCAGGGCGACCATTGCGCGCGCGTCATGGATACGCTCGGGAAGCTGGGCTGGACGGTGAAGCGCGCAGGCGGGTAAATGCTTCGGCGCATTTCGCACGATTCAAATTCTGAGGAGGGGGCAATGGCAGAAGTCGGAACCAAACTGGTGTTCGAAAACGAGCGGATTCGAGTGTGGGAATTCACCCTGCAACCCGGCGAAACGATCGAAGCCCACAAACATGACCACGATTATTTTTTCTATCCGATCGAGGGGGGGACCCTGGAGGTCACCCGCGAGAGTGGCGTCACTCGCGCCACCCTCAAGGCGGGCGAGGTGTATTATCGCAAAGGTGGTGATACCCACGCGGCCAAGAACATCGACGATCACCGCTACCACGAGGTTCTGGTCGAGTTGAAGGCCTGATTGTTCCGGGTATGTTGCAGGCGTGTCGCAGGAATGGAGCGCTTGCCAAATGCCAAGGTCAGGGAGTCCGAGCAGCTGATTTTGCGCATCAGGAATGTTGCATGATCCCCGCGTGCCTCGTTCGCGAGGCCGGGCTGGCAAAATACGGGAGGAATGAAGATGCAGATTATCGCCGTTGTCATGTCCGTCTCCGTTGTCATTCTCTGTCTTGGTGGATGCGCCACAACGCGTCCGGAGCCTCAAAGTCAGGCTTCCACCCGGGCGGAAACGCCGGAACCCCTTCAAGCACCGGAACGCGAACCGCAGGAAGTCCGCGAACCGGTTCCGCCGCCGGAAATTGATCGGACCGCAAGTCCATCACCCGTGCGGTCCGGAACAAGTCCGGTTGAACTGCGAATCGAAACCGGTTTGTCGATGGGACGCAGCCCGGAATTCCGTGACGACAATACGACGAGTACCGATTGTTTCATCCTGACCACGGGCACACCGGGAGATTGCGGCGGAACCTTCGATCAGATCGGGTCATCGGGAATCATCGGGATAGGGGTCGGCTACGGGCTGGGCAACGGCAAGCGTGTGGATATCGGATACAGCCGCCGGAGCGGATTCGAATTGCAAGGCAGCGACGCCGCGGGCACTAGTTTTGACCCTGCCGTGACCGCAGACACCATCATGTTGAGCGCCGCTTTCGAACTGCCGGTGAAATGGGGCCCCATGAGGCCTTATCTCGGAGCGGGAATCGGGGTGTCACGCAATGAAATGGGTGCCTTGAAATGGGTGGATGGCAATGATTCCGGAACGCTGACCGGGGGCACGACGACCAGTTTTGCCTGGAGTTTGACGTTGGGGGCGGAATTGGATGTTTCCGATAACGTGATTCTCGAATTCGGCTACCGGTACATAGATCTGGGCGAGATCAAGAAAGACGCTGGTCCCGATCAACAGCCGGGACAATCCGGTACTTTCAATGCAAGTGGCAATACCGGCTCGGCGACCGGAAAGCTGCGCGCCGACGAACTTCTCTTGAGTCTGCGAATCGGCTGGTTCGTGTTTTAATCCGGATGTTCGGCCAACGACCGCTCGTCACGGCCATGGCACATAGTCTGATGGAAACAATTCCCGCGAGGCTCACTGATCGGACTGCGGGGCGGTTGGCGCAGGCGGCAACCGGTACTCGCGAATCTCCTGGATCAACGGAATGATTGCGCCGACAAAGGGCAATTGCGGATTTTCGCGGCAAAATTTGTCCACCCGCGCGGCAAGGGCAGACGGATTCGGCATTGCGTTAAAGGACACCTGGTTGCCGGAATTGCCGAAGTTGTAGCCTGAGACAAAGCCGCGAAACCAGTTCGCATAGATATCCCGCAGAGCGGCGTTGTCCGCGGAACGTGTCCAGGCTGTGCAGGTGTTGTCCGCAAAGCTGAAGACGTTGACGTCCGGGGGCTCCTGAGCCTGAATTCCAGCGCTGGCCAGGAAGATGCCGGCCAGCAGATAGACGCGTATCGATTTCATTGCACGATCCTTCCGTTTCAATCTTGCTGCTGCCAGCCAGCCGTAGAACCTTTCAACCGAATGCGTGTTCGCGGCGCAAAATTTTCAATGCACTGCAACATCCGGAATACTCTCCAACGCAGCCACCTACTGGTTTGTCCAACGACGGTAAGACAATATTGAAGCGCCACGGGCAGGCATTGATTCTGCCATCGGAATTTCTTCTGCGGTTTCTGTTTTTTGTCCCCGGTCGTGTATTCTGCCGTCCGAGTTGGCTTCTGCGGGATGGGTTCCTTCGACGGGTCTCCTGCCGGTGCATTTCCAACCGACGTGAAACGGAAGCCCGTTCGGAGAAATTGCATGAAGAAGCGGTGGCTTTTCCTTGCCTTGGCAGCAATTTTTTCGGGCGCGAACAGTGCGGGAAAAGGCGGCTTCCAGGGCGCGATGGTGGTCGAATCCATCGAGGATCCGTTCGTCCCCGCCATCCGGATAGTCGAAGACTTCCAATATCGCGACGCCACGGGGAAGCTCTGGCCAGTGGCGCGCGGACAGGTTTTCGAGGGTAAGACACTGCCAACGCTGTTCAGGGATATCGGCGGCCCGCCATACGAGGGTAGGTTTCGCATGTCCCCCGCGGTCTACGAGTCGGCGGTTCAGAGAAAGGCCGACGATTGGAAAGAGGCGCAGAAGATGTTTCTCGAGGCCAGCCTCACCGAGGGCATGGCTTCGCGGGATGCCAAGGTCTTGTACCTGTTGCTGGTGATTCAAGGCACGCGATGGGAAGTCCCGGGGTCGGGATGCTTCGGTGTCTGCCATATGACCTCGGTGCCACTGGAGTGGCGGCCCGTCGTCGACGAACCACGAACTGCGGAACTGGTGAACTGGGTGCGCGCCTCGGATCCTGCCCCGGAGGAAATTGATGTGCGTGGACAAAGTGCGATCCGCGCGCCGGGCCCGCATATCTTCAGGCAGCCGGCATGCAATGAGTTCTCCGGTTCCACCCGGATTCGGAAAAGTTGTGACTGAACGCATTACACAGGGAGAAGTGCTTTGCAAAGTCTGACGCTGGAATTGGCAGCCAATTATCTGGAACGCGCAATGAGCAAGGCGAGGCAGGAGTTCGGCCGGCCGATCTGCGTGGCCATCTGCGACCCCTCGGGATTTTTGATCGCCTTTGCACGCATGGAGGGGGCGCCGCTGCGCAGCATCCAGATTTCCCAGTCCAAGGCCTATACCGCAGTGCGCATGGGCGTTTCGACGGACGCGTTGCTTGCGCGGCTGAAAAAAGAAGGCATCGAGATCGGATACTTCTGTGATCCGTTGATGACGGCCTTGCCGGGCGGCAATCTGCTCAAGGATGCCGCGGGTGTGCTGTTGGGGGCGATTGGCATCAGCGGGTTGGCGGCGACGGAAGACCAGGTGATCACCGAGTACGTGGCGGAACTGGCCAAGGCCACCTGAGTCATTGCGCAATATGCGATACTGCCGCCCGTAAAAATTGGCGGGTCTTCAACAGTGAGCGGGCAGCAGTGAATTTCCATTGCAATGCATATCTTCCGTCGGTGACTTCTCCATGGCCGTGACGCGCCGTCCGGATACCATCCGCCTCGGGCCTTGGCACGAATGGGCGGTCTATCTATCCACCGGCGTGCTGGTGCTCAGCGGCGTTTTCTGGCTGGTGCTGCATTATTTCTTCGAGGGAAAGGGCGAGTTTGGCCCGACCATTCATCCCCTGGAAAACTGGATGCTGCGCTTGCATGGGGCCGGCGCCATGGCAGGTTTGATTGTGTACGGCTCCTTGTTACCGGTGCATATCCGGCGCGCCTGGGCGATTCGCCGCAACGTGGTGCTCGGCATCAGCCTGGTGGTGCTGATGCTGCTGCTGACCGTGACGGGATACCTTTTGTACTACGCGGGTGGCGAGGAATCCCGCCCGGTGATCAGTGTGCTGCATTGGGTCATCGGTCTTGCCGCTCCGGCGTTACTGGCCTGGCATATCGTCTCCGGACGCGTCCTGAACCGCAGGGTCGACGCGCAGTTTCAAAAGATGGAGGATTACGCATGAGCCTGGACATTCGCTGGCTGGCGCCGGTGGCATTGATTGCCGCGGCCCCGCAGTGTTTTGCCGCAAAATACATGAGC
The DNA here is from genome assembly GCA_046155535.1 of Burkholderiales bacterium. Lineage (GTDB taxonomy): Bacteria > Pseudomonadota > Gammaproteobacteria > Burkholderiales > JACQAP01 > JACQAP01. The sequence continues at coordinate 6,437 of JBJXFN010000175.1, read as the reverse complement.
CTGGAACAGGCCAGGTCGCTGATTTTTGCGCAGGCCGACGAGTTTGTCGCCAAGCCGGTGGAGCTCACGCCCGAGCAAATGCAACAAATCGAAAAACTCTCTGGCGTGCCGGGGCGCGTCAACAAGCACCAGGTCTGGCAGGCCATGGCCAAGGGGCAGTTCATCGGCTGGTTTATTGTCGATCAGGTGATCGGCAAACACGAATTGATCACCTATGCGCTGGGCATCAATCCGGATGGCAGCGTGAAGCAGTTCCAGATTGTCGAGTACCTGGAAGCTTACGGTTATCAGGTGCGCGAACTGAAATGGCGCGACCAGTTTCCCGGCAAGACCACGAATAGCGCGTTGCAGGTGGGCGTCGACATAGGCAACATCAGCGGCGCCACCATGTCGGTTCGTCACATCACCGATGGCATCAAGCGATTGCTCTTCATCCATCAAACCATCTTGCGCTGAGTCCGTCCGCATGCGTCCCGCCATGGGGACGCTGCTGCATGTTTGCGCCACCGGCCGCGATGCCGCGGCAACCGACAGGGCGGCAGATGCCGCAGTCGAAGCGGTTGCGCGCGTGGACAGGCTGATGTCTTTCCACTCCCCCGAAAGCGATCTCTCGCGCCTGAATCGCGAGGCCGTACACACCCCCCAGCAGGTCGATCCCTGGACCCTTGCCGTGCTGCGCAGGGCACTGTGTTTTTCGCGCTTAAGCGATGGTTTGTTCGATATCACGGTTGCGCCACTGCTGGTCCGTGAAGGCCTGCTTCCGCAATTGGCGGAGTCTCTCCCGAACGGTGGCAGCTGGCGTCACCTGCAAGTGCTGCCGGACGGGCGCGTGATGTTCGAACGTCCGTTGTGGATCGACCTGGGAGGCATCGCCAAGGGATTCGCAGTGGACATGGCGATCCAGGTTTTGCGCCGTGCGGATTGTTCCTCAGGATCCGTTAATGCCGGCGGCGATTTGCGACGTTACGGCGCCACGTCGCAAACCATTCACCTGCGACGTTCTGACGGCTTGATCCCGATCGCCGAATTGCGCTGCGGCGCCGTTGCCACCTCCGGCGGCGGTTCTGCGAAGCCGGAACGATTGGCAGTGCCATTGGGCCGTATTGTCGATCCGCGTGACCAATCGATTCGGCAGGGCGAGGACGCAGTCCTGGTAGCGGCCCGCAGTTGCGTGGTTGCGGACGCCTTGGCCAAAGTGGCCGCGCTGGCCGGCCCGGCCTGCGAACCGCTGCTGGCACGTTTCGGCGCCCGAGCATACTGGGATGCAGATCGTTCGCGGGCCGGCGCGCGGTGACGCGGAGAGATTGTTGCGCCGCACTTGCGAGCACGCAGCGCGTCACAGGCTGAAAATGCTATCCGCTTGCGGCATACTACCCGCGCTGGGGGTCGAACCACAGACGCGCCCTGCAGAGCGCGCGACAAATCATCCGATGAATCTAACAATAATTTGAGGAGACTTCACCCATGGTGCGATTTTTTCTGCCGCTGACTTTCTGCCTGCTGGGGCTCGTGACGGGCGCGGGTCGGGCGCAGCAACCGTCCGGCGAACCCATCAAGGTAGGCGCGGTGTTATCCCTGACTGGCCCGGGAGCCGGGCTGGGGGTGCCGGAGCGCACTGGCATCCAGCTTGCGGAAAAACGCATCAATGAACGCGGGGGCATTCGCGGGCGTCCGCTCAAGATTATTTTCGAAGATGACGGCTCCAAGCCGGACATCGCCAAGAGCAAGGCAGAAAGCCTGATCCACGGCGAAAAAGTCGTCGCGATGCTCGGGCCGTCTCTGACTGCCAGCACCGGCGCGGTGGCCACCGTCACCAACAGCCTGCAGATGCCTCAGCTGTGCATGACCGGACTCGGACCGGCCATCGAATCCACGTACAAGTCGCTTTTCCACATGATGCCGCCACAGGCGCTGAATGCGCGGGCCATGCTCGAATACATGGCCAAGGGACTCAAGGCGAAAAAACTCGGCGTGCTGCACGACTCCGGCTACGGCCAACTGGTGATGACCAACATCCTCAACCAGTACAAGGACTACGGCGTGGAAATTGTTGCCACGGAAAAATTCGAAGTCGGCGCAACCGACGTGAGCACGCAGGCCGCCAAGGTCCGCGCGGCGGCACCTGACGTGGTGGCGGTCATCGCCACCTCTCCGGTGCCGTTTCGCAACGCGCGCCAGGTGCGCATCGCACAGCCTATTGTTGCGGCCATTGGTTCCTCTTCGTATGAATACGTGAAGGGCATGGGCGAATTCGCCGATGACATCGTGTTCGCGGAGTTCATTGTTGCCGAAGATCCGCTGCCGCATCAGAAGGAATTCGTCGATTTCTTCCAGAAGGAGAAGGGCGCCCTGCCCAAGTCCTATGATGCCGCAGGCTGGGATGCCACCCACATCCTGGCCCAGGCTCTCGAGAAAGCAGGACCGGACGCCGGTCATGAAGCCGTTGCAGCGGCGATTCGGGCTACCCGTTACCGGGGCGTGGTCGCGCAATTCAATTTTGCCGCGGCCGACATGACAGGCATCGAACTGGAAAGCTACACCTATTCGAAACTGGTGAAAGGCCGCTACACCCGCCTGCCCTTCAAGGCAGGAAAGTAGATCAGGAAATGGCGGGCAGGAGACAGACCTTGCTCCTCCGGCGACAGCCATTTTCCATGGACTGCCTTTTGTTTTCTGTGCGCTGAACTGTGAGCCTCGGCCTTCTCTGGCAGTCGATCCTCTCCGGCCTGACCAACGGTTTTGTCTATGGGTTGGTGGGACTGGGGCTGGCATCGATATTCCGCGGTACTCGCATCATCAATGCAATGCAGGGCGACTTTGCGCTGATTGGCGGCATAACGGCGGTGCTTCTGATCGAACGGGCGGGCTGGCCGCTGCCGATGGCGTTTGTCGCGGCGGTGCTGATCGGCGGGATCGCGGGCTGGCTGATGGAGGTGGCGCTGGTGCGGCCTCTGCGCCGGCGAGGCGGTACCGAGGACAGTTACCTGTTGTTGACGCTGGGCGTGGCGTTTGCGGTGTCCGCGCTGGTGCTGTTCCTGATCGGACGGGATTCCCATGCGTTGCCGGGTATCGGGGGCGAAGGCATCGTGGTGCTCGGCGATGCAGCGATCCGTACCCATGCCGTGTGGTTGATCGTTCTGAGTCTGGCAGTGATGGGCGCATTGCGCATGTTCTTTTCGCGCACTGCGCTTGGTCTGTCGATGTTGGCGGCGGCGCTGGATGCAGAGGGCGCCTCCACCACCGGGATCAACGTGCCTCGGATGCGAACCTTGACCTTTGCGCTCGGCGGATTGGTCGGCGGGTTGGCCGGCATTCTGGTCGGGCCGCTGGTGACCGTTTTCTACGACATGGGGTTGCTGCTGACACTGAAGGGATTCGCGGCCGCGATTCTGGGCGGACTCGCCAATCCCATGGGCGCGGTGGTGGGCGGCGTGACACTGGGGCTGCTGGAATCGCTGGCCATCGCGACGGTGTCATCGGGATACAAGGATGTCATCGCCATGGTCATTCTGATCATCATCATGATCGTCATGCCCAATGGATTGCTGGGCCGGCGACTGAGAAAGGGCGGCTAAATGGCCTCGCGCCGGCTGCTCTTGTGGGGAGCTTTTCTGCTGCTCTGGGTGTCATTGCCGCTGCTGGCTTCCCGCCATCTGGTCGATCTGCTGGTGTTTGCCGGTTTGTATTCCATCGCCGGGCTGGGCGTGGCTTTCCTGCTCGGCCAATGCGGCATTGTCAACCTGGCGCAGAGCGTTTTTTACGGCATCGGCGCCTATGCCGCGGCATGGTTCTGTGTGCACAAAGGCTTGCCGAGTCCGGTTGGCATGGTGGCCGGCATGACGGTGAGCGCTCTGGTCGCCGCGGGGGTGGGCTGGCCGGTCCTGCGGCTCTCCGGGCACTTTCTGGCGCTTGCCACGCTTGCACTGGGCATCATCGGCCAGGTGCTGTTCCTGGAGTGGGATTGGCTTACCGGCGGCACGCTGGGCATCGGCGGCATTCCGCGCATCGCACCCTTCGGCTTCGCATTCGACACGCCGCAGCGGTTTTATTATCTGATCTGGCCAATTGCCGCAGTGCTGCTCTGGTTGCATCACAATCTTCTGGAATCGCGCACCGGTCTGGCGCTGCGCGCGATGCGTGATTCGCCGGAAGCGGCGGCCGTGCTCGGTGTGGATCTGCACAAACTCAAGGTGCAAATGTTTGTGCTCAGCGCGATGCTCGGCTCGTTCGCCGGCAGTCTGTTTGCCCACTATGTAACCTTCGTCAGCGTGGATAGTTTTTCCATCGACACCGCGATCCGTTTCCTGTTGCTGGCGGTGCTGGGCGGTGTGTACATCGTGTGGGGTCCCATTCTCGGGGCGTTGTTCATCACCATTTTGCCGCAGTGGTTGAGCCGGCTGGGGGACATCCATGCCTTCGTGTTTGCTGCGGCGCTGGTGGCAGCAGTGATCCTGTTGCCGGAGGGATTTGGCGGAGCGATCCGCAATCTTTGGCGGACACGGACAGCGAAATGACAACGCCCGCCGCCCACGGCACTTCGGATGCGTCCGCGCAGACGGGCATGCTCGACATCCAGGACATCTCGCACAGTTTCGGCGGCCTGCAGGTACTCAAGGGTGTGAATTTCAGTGTGCCGGCGGGATCGCTGACCGCGCTCATCGGGCCGAACGGCGCCGGGAAAAGCACCTTGTTCAACATTGCCTGCGGATTCCTGCTGCCGCAGCAAGGCAAGGTGCAGCTGGAGGGGCGCGACATCACCCGGGACAGTGTGCAGGCGCGCAGTCACCTCGGGCTGGTGCGCACTTTCCAGACGCCGAAGGTCTTCGGCAAACTCAATGTGCGGGAAAACCTCATGATCGGCTGCTATCGTCATCTGGCTTCCGGTACCGTGGCCAATATGCTGGGCATGCCTCGCTCGCATGCAGAGCGCCAATTCATGACAACACAGGCGACCGACGCGGCGAGGCGTTTCGGTCTTGAGGAAATCCTGGATCGTCCCGCGGGACAGATCCCGGCCGGCATGCAACGCATGGTGGAACTGGCGCGGGCGTGCATCAGCCGACCGAAATTTCTCATGCTGGACGAACCTTCTTCCGGGCTCAACAGCCTGGAGATCGTCAGGCTGCGCGAGACCCTGCAGCAACTGAATCACGAAGGCATGACGCTGTTGCTGGTGTCGCACGACATGAAATTGGTGGACGTCGCGAGCCGGGTGCATGTCCTTTGTTTCGGTTCGATTATCGCCTCGGGCGACATGGCGCAGATTCAGCGCGACGAACGTGTGCGCCAGGCCTACCTGGGGGTGTGATGATTGAAGTGTCGGATCTGGAGGCCGGTTACGGCGAAGTCGCGGTGTTGCGCGAGATCTCGATGAAGATTTTGCCCGGCGAAACTGTTGCGGTGATCGGTGCCAACGGAGCAGGAAAAAGCACCCTGGTGGCGGCGCTGTGTGGATTGCTGCCGGTACGCGCCGGGCGCATCGTGCACCAGGGAATGGATGTCGCCGGCTTGCCGGCGCACGAGCGCGTGCGCCGTGGCATGGGGGTCGTGCTCGAAGGGCGCCACCTGTTCGGCAGCATGACCGCGCGCCAGCATCTGACCCTGGGTCGGCTGGGCGCGCGCATCGTGCCGGCGGGTGAACAGGCATTCGGCCTCGATGAAGTGTTGGCCATGTTTCCATTTTTGCGCAGCCGTCTCGATGACCCGGTAGACCTGATGAGCGGCGGGGAGCAGCAGATGGTGGCCCTGGCGCGCGCGTTGTTGCTGCAACCCCAATGGTTGATCCTGGACGAACCTTCGACCGGGCTTTCGCCGTTGGTGGTCAAACAAATCATGGGGACCATTGGCGCGTTACGCGCGCGTGGCATGGGGATTCTGCTGGTCGAGCAGAATGTCGCTCTGGCCGCCGAAGTGGCCGATCGGGCTTACGTGTTGTCCGTCGGCCGGGTGGTGCACGAAGTGCGCAAGGGAGAGTGGCCGCGTTTTCTGGCGGATGACTCCCTGACCAATGCCTATCTGGGCAGCTGATGGTTGATTTTCGCAAGATCCGGTTTTTCGTCGCGGTGTTTGAGGCGGGCAGCATCACGCGCGCCGCGGAACGAGAGCACATCGCACAACCGGCGCTGACGGTGCACATCCAGCAGATCGAAGACGAATTGCGGGTGAAACTGTTCGAGCGCTCGGCCCAGGGCATGCACCCAACACCGGCCGGCCGGCATTTTTACGGCATCTGCCAGGATCTGCTGCGGCGGCTGGAATCGGTCGGCGAGGAAATGCAGACATTCAGCGGCGAGATGGCGGGTTCCATCGCCGCGGGCGTCATGCCGTCGATCTGCCACGGGCCACTGGCCCCGGTGCTGGCGCGTTTCACCCTGGATTATCCGAATGTGGCCGTGCGTATCGTCGAAGGCCTGAGCGGCACACTCGCCGAATGGGTG
>JBJXFN010000169.1:0-2671 GCA_046155535.1 Burkholderiales bacterium | reverse complement strand
TGTCATGCAGCCGGCCGTGCGCGCGTATTACAACATCGAACTCCTTTGGGGTGGCACTCCGCCCCTGCCGCATGCGGGCAACTGGCGCAGCGGACCGGTCGCGGGAGCGCCAGCGGCGCCGTGACCGCGGCGTGAAATTTCACATCATTGCGGTCGGCCACCGACCGCCGGCCTGGGTCGCAGCCGGATTCGAGGACTATGCCCGGCGCATGCCCCGCGAGGCCGGGGTTGTGCTGGCGGAAATCAAGGCCGCGCCGCGCCATCCGGGAAATCCATCGGTGGCCGATACCCGGCGCATTCTGGCCGCCGAGAGAACCCGCATCCTCGCTGCCATGCCGGCCGGCTGTGTGAGAATAGCGCTGGACGAAAAGGGCGGGCAGTGGTCGACCCGGGAACTAAGCCGCAGGATCACCGCGTGGCAACAAGGGGGGCGGGACATCGCCTTTCTGATCGGCGGCGCCGATGGCCTCGAGGAAAGCCTGAAAACCGGCGCCGATGTGTTGTTGTCACTTTCTTCGATGACGCTGCCGCATGCCTTGGTGCGTGTATTGCTTGTCGAACAGCTCTATCGGGCATTGTCACTGAACCAGAACCACCCCTATCATCGGGAGTAGCGGCGTCTGCAGGACGCCGGGAACGACCACAATTCGAAAATCCACCGTGCCCTCTCTGGAAAAACACATCTATCTCGCCTCGCGCTCGGCGCGCCGCCGCGATCTGCTCAAGCAGATGGGCATCAACTTCGAAATGCTGCTGTTGCGGGAAGGCTCCGGACGGGAGGCTGATTTCGACGAATCCGTGCTGCCCGATGAACTCCCGAGAGACTACGTGATTCGGGTGGCGCGGCTCAAGGCAGAAGCCGGTTGGGAACGCCTCGAACAGCGGCGCCTGATGCGCCATCCGGTTCTGGCTGCCGACACCACGGTGGCACTTGGCAGCCAGATCCTGGCAAAACCCGTCGATCGCGAGGATGCGGTGGCCATGCTCCGGCGGCTTTCCGCCACCACGCATCAGGTCTACACCTCCGTCGCGGTCAAGCATCACGACACCTTTCGCGAGGAACTGTCGGTCACGGACGTTCAGTTCCGGGCCTTGACGGACGACGAGATCCGTCGTTACGTCGCGGGCGGGGATCCGATGGACAAGGCGGGGGGATACGGTATCCAGGGCAAGGCCTCCATGTTCATCGAGTCCATCCGCGGGAGCTACAGCGGCGTGGTCGGGCTACCGATCTTCGAAACCACCCAGCTGCTCGCACATTTCGGATTCCAGTTGCTGTGAACGAAGAAGTCCTGATCAACGTCACACCGCAGGAAACCCGGGTGGCCGTGATGCAACAGGGCGTTGCGCAGGAATTGCACATCGAGCGCAGCGGCAGCCGCGGCCTGGTCGGCAACGTCTATCTGGGTGAAGTCAGCCGGGTCCTGCCGGGCATGCAGTCGGCCTTCATTCACATCGGGCTGGACCGCGCTGCTTTCCTCCACGTGGCAGACATCTGGGGCCACCGGCAGAATCATGCCGAGGCAAAACCGATCGAACGCATCCTGCAAGATGGCCAGAAACTGCTGGTGCAGGTCATCAAGGATCCGATCGGCACCAAGGGTGCGCGCCTCTCGACCCAGATCAGCATTGCGGGCCGCCTGCTGGTCTATCTGCCGCAGGAGTCGCACATTGGCATTTCGCAGCGCATTGAAGACGAGGCCGAACGCGCGTTGTTGCGCGAGAAATTGCAGCACCTGATTCCACCCGAGGAAAGCGGTGGCTACATCGTGCGCACGATGGCGGAAACCGCCAGCGAACGCGAATTGAGCACCGACATCGGTTATCTGCGCAAACTCTGGTCCGACATCCAGGAACGCTCCCGAAGCGCCGCGGCGCCCGCGGTTCTTTACCAGGACCTGACGCTGGCCATGCGGGTATTGCGCGATTTCATCAACGACGAAAGCGGGCGCATCCTGGTCGATTCCCGGGAGACGTTTCTGAAGCTCCAGAGTTTCGCTCGTGATTACACCCAGAACATCACCGATCGCATCCACCACTACACCGGGGACCGGCCGCTGTTCGATCTGTACGGGGTGGAAGACGAAATCGAAAAGGCGCTCGCCCGCCGGGTGCCGCTGAAATCCGGCGGCTACCTGATCATCGACCAAACCGAGGCGCTCACAACCATCGACGTCAACACCGGCGCATTTGTCGGCGGGCGCACCTTTGACGACACCATCTTCAAGACCAATCTGGAAGCCGCGCACGCCATTGCGCGCCAACTCCGGCTGCGCAATCTGGGCGGCATCATCATCCTCGACTTCATCGACATGGAAAACGAGGCACATCGCGATGCCGTGCTAACCGAGTTCAAAAAAGCCCTGGTGCCGGACCGCACCCGCATGACCGTCAACGGCTTCACGCAGCTTGGCCTGGTAGAAATGACCCGCAAGCGCACCCGCGAAAGCCTGGCCCATGTGTTGTGCGAACCCTGCCCGACCTGCCAGGCACGCGGCGAACTCAAGACGCCGCAGACCGTCTGCTACGAGATCCTGCGGGATTTGCTGCGGGAATCCCGGCAGTTCGCAGCGCGTGAATTCCGGATTCTCGCCTCGCAAAAAGTCATCGACATGTTTCTCGACGAAGAATCGCAAAGCCTGGCCATGCTGGAAGAATTCATCGGCAAGCC
>JBJXFN010000181.1:0-2715 GCA_046155535.1 Burkholderiales bacterium | reverse complement strand
TGGCCGTGGATCGGGAGCTCGCAGTGCCGTCGCAGGTGCGCCACCGCGGCCAAGCCCACGCAGTTGACGTTCACCATCACGCAGGTGCCGCCATGCTGGCGCACCAGATCGTGGCCGCGCAACATGTCGTCAATATCGCCCGTGATGTTGAAGGCGTACATCGCTTTTTTTCCGCTCTTGTCCGCGATCCGGTTGATCTCTTCCATGACCGCGGGCACCCGCTGCGCGAGCGGCGCATAAGGTGGATCGGCGTTGAGTTCGTCATCCTTGAGGAAATCCAGTTCCGCTTGCGCCAGATCGCGCACCAGCGGGCGCAACTGCTCGATGGACAGGCCGATGCTGGGCTTGATGATGGTGCCGATCAGCGGCCGGCCTTCGACCTGCGCCAGACGGCGCGTGCCTTCGATGCCGAAGCCCGGGCCCGGATACCGGTCGGCAAAAGCCTGCGGCAGCGTCAGGTCCAGCAGCCTGACGCCCGAAAGTTCCTGCAGCTCGTAGAGATTGCCCGCCACGGTGGACATCAGTGCCGGCAGCGATGGCCCGAAGTTGTGCAGCGGAAAGGAGATCGACGCCAGTCCGCGGTGATAACGCGTCTGTCCGCCGTCCGATTTCGGCGCCTTCGACCCCGGCAGACTCGCCGTGGAAACCGCCTCAAGCGGCTCGATGCTCTCGACGCGGGCGCCAAACTTTTCCTTCAGCTCCAGCGTTTCACCGGGCACCGATACAAATGTCCCGCTCGATTGTTCACCGGCCAACACGGTGGCCGCATGCTCCAGGCTGTGCGGGGTTTCGATCAGGTATTTCGCGTGAATACGTTCGTTGTTCAAAATGGACTCCTGCCTTGAATTTTACCCGACACCGGAAATCATTCGCCCGCATGGTAAAGTCATGTCCTCCAAAAAACCGCGCTTTTGCCACAGAGGGCACAGAGACCACAGAGAGGTTCAAGAACTTGAGGCTGCGCGCCACATTTACCAAGCGTGGTGATGCTTGGAATGGAAATACGTTAATGCTTTTCCTCTGTGAACTCTGTGTCCTCTGTGGCAAACGAATTGTTTCCAGGATCATGAAAACCAATCCCTCCTCTTCCGCCATAGCGGAACTCGCGCCGACCGGGACACTCCGGGTCGGGATCAATCACAGCAACTTCCTGCTTTCCCAGCGCGACGCGACGACCGGCGCCTACCGCGGCATCGCCATCGACATCGCCTCCGAAATTGCGGGGCGAATCGGCAAGTCGATTGCAGTGGTCGGGTTCGAAAGTCCCGGCCAGATGGCCGATGCCGCGCAGCAGGACAAATGGGACATTGCCTTCATGGGCAGCGAGCCGGCGCGGGCGAATGTCATCGCGTTCAGTGCGGCCTATCTCGAAATCGAGGCCGGTTATTTGGTGCCGGCCGGTTCAAAGATTCGCGCGAACAGCGAAGTGGACCGCGAAGGCATCCGCATCGCGATCATGAACAAGAGCGCCTACGACCTGTATCTCACCCGCAACCTTCAACACGCCACCTTGGTGCGGGCGCCCAGCATGACGGAGTCGCTGGACTTATTCCTCAACGAGAAACTCGAAGTGCTGGCAGGTTTGAAGCCGTGGCTGGCGGGTCACCTTGCCAAAATGCCCGGGTCACGCATGCTCGACGAGAGATTCACCGCCATCCAGCAATCCATCGGCACTCCGCAGGGGCGCGCTGAGGGGGCGGATTTCCTGCGCCGTTTCGTTGAAGAAGCAAAGGCTGACGGCTTTATCGCGAAGCTCATTGCTTGCCACAGCGTTCAGGGAGTCGCCGTGGCGCCGCTGGCGAATGAATTGGGAACGTGACCTGTACTTGCGCTTGCAGAAAAGACGAAGGAAAAATAAGACAGAGCCCCTTCCTTTTTTTCATTCGCGGCCTGAGGACAATTGATTGAACTGCTGGAGAAAGACCATGAGGAAAATTGGTTTGCTATTGGGTTTGGTACTGTCGATTCCCACCGCACATGGTGCCGGTGACCTGACTAGACAAGAGCCAACCCGAGTGACAATGGTGCTTGGAAACACCACGGGTGAACACCGGTTCAATCCTGACTCACTGACACTTGAGACAGGGAAGCTCTATTTGCTTCGCCTGGAGAATCCAAGCGTCCACGACTACTACTTCGGCTCGCAGGGGTTGGCCGATGCGGTGTACTCGCGAAAGGTCGTGGTGCTTGGCGCGGACGCGAAGGCCTTGGCCGAGGTGTATGGGCCTGTTCGGAGAGTCGAAGTAAAGGCGGGTTCGGTAGTGGAGTGGTGGTTCTTGCCAGTCAGGACGGGACGCTTTGAAGATGTCATGTCGACTCGCACGCACACGGAAGCCGGAATGCGCGCCACCATTGAGGTGAAGTGAGTCCAGGAAGATCAAGTAATAAAACTCTCCTCGTAGGTTTTTGACGACGGTACTGGAAAGAGGGAAAGAATTTCAGGTCCCCGGACCTTCGCTATGACGATAAGTCCGGGGCTTGTACCTTAGCCGCAATGCTGCCGACAATAATGACATGACCATTTGGAGAACCGCGCCGTAGCGTCGTCCCGCCGGGTTTTGTTCTTGTGCGTCAGGCGAACGGCATGCCGGCAACGCCGACTACTTACTGCGGCTGTTTGACGATCCGAAGGTAGGGTTTCACCGTCTTCCATCCGCCGGGGAATTTCTTTTTCGCGTCTTCATCGGATACCGACGGCGGAATGATCACGTCCTG
>JBJXFN010000147.1:0-25836 GCA_046155535.1 Burkholderiales bacterium | reverse complement strand
CAAGATCTGGATTTCCACGGCCCAGGTCGCCAACAAGATGCTGATCCTTGCGCGCACCGGCCCTTCCCTGAGCGGAAAACCCACCGACGGCCTGTCCTTGTTCTACACCGATTTCGATCGCCGTTATGTCGAGGCGAAGGAAATCGACAAGATGGGCCGCGCCGCGGTCGATTCCAACATGCTGTTCATCGAAGACCTGCCCGTCCCCGAAGCCGACCGCGTCGGTGAAGAAGGCAAGGGCTTCGATTGCATTCTTCACGGCCTGAACCCGGAACGCATTCTGGTGGCCGCCGAAGCCGTCGGACTGGGCCGCGCCGCACTCGCTCGCGCCGTTGCGTACGCCGGAGAACGCAATGTGTTCGATCGTCCGATCGGCAAAAACCAGGCGATCCAACATCCGCTCGCACAGTGCTGGATGGAACTCGAAGCCGCCAACCTCATGGTCTTCAAAGCCGCCTCACTCTACGACCAGGGTGCGCCTTGCGGGGCGGAAGCCAACGCCGCCAAGTATCTCGGCTCTGAGTCCTGTTTTCGCGCCTGCGAACAGGCGGTGCTCACGCTCGGTGGCATGGGTTACGCGAAGGAGTATCACGTCGAGCGCTACCTGCGCGAGGCGATGATCCCCCGTCTCGCACCGGTCAGCCAGCAATTGATCCTGTGTTATATCGCGGAAAAAGTGCTGGGAATGCCGAAGTCTTATTAGTGCAGTGACGAGTGACGCGTGACAGGTGACGAGAAAATCCTGGTCCTGATGCAGTTCAAATAGTTCGACACGTCACCTGTCACGCGTTACTCGTCACTGATTACTTGCCACTCGTCACCGAGTTTCCCGTCACGCCAACAAATTCTTAGCGCGCTGTTCGAAATCCTTGATCTGCATTTCGGCATTTTCCCGGGTCGTGCCGTAAATTTCCTGAATTTTCCAGGCCAGTTTGTCCCGTTCGCCGTTGATGCCGGTCAACTGGTCATCGGTCAATCTGTTCCACCGGGTTTTCAGATGGCTGCCCATCTGAAGCCAGTTCGATTCGATAAGATTCCAATCCATGATTGCCTTCCTGGGTCCGCATGAATCCCGGACAGACCGCGTGTGCATGCGTTGTGGTAATAAAAGGACGCCAGTCGGTCCGATCACGGATCCAGATCGACGCAAGGGAGAACAGAACTTCGTTGATTGCGTTGCCCGCCTGAGCGCTTCCGGTGTTCTGCATTGCGCTGGCTTCAGGCACAACGCTTAGGGATTGTGCGCCGGATTCAGCAAACGCGCCGGCAAATCGTCAGATTGACGACTGCTACGCGGCATGAATTCCGGAATCTTGCCGAATAACCTTCATTATCAAGGCGGGAACCAGCAAAGATGCGCGAATTCCCGATAAACTGGCCTTGATCCATTTCCATGATCCGCTGCCCGCAAGACCTCGACTTTCCTGTCAGGCAGCGAAATAACCGGCAATCTTCACGCTTTCGGGACACCTTATGGACACCAAGACACTTTTCGAGCATCTGCGCCAATTTGATACACCGACCATCGCCAACGCATTGGAAATTGCGCGCGGCGGCCGTTCGATCACCGGTTTCACGCGCGAAACCTATCTCGCTGCATTTCCGAAACTGCCGTCCATCATCGGCTACGCCAAAACGGCGACCATCCGCTGCTCGACGCCCTACGATCCGGCGGCGCGCCGCAAGAACCAGCTCGGTTATTACGCATACCTGGACCGCGGCAACAAGCCAACCATCGCAATCATCCAGGACATCGACACCCAGCCCGGGCTGGGCGCCTTCTGGGGAGAAGTGAACACCACGGTCCACCACGGACTGGGATGTGTCGGGGCGTTGACCAACGGCTCCATGCGCGATCTGGACGCCATGCATCCGAAGTTCCATTGCCTGGCCGCGTCCCTTTCACCCAGTCACGCGTGGGTGCAGGTGGTGGAATTCGGCATACCGGTCGAAGTCATGGGCATGGCGGTCACCGATGGCGAGATCGTGCATGCCGACCGACACGGCGCCATTGTGATTCCGGCAGACGTTCTGGATAAGATGCCGGCCGCCATCGACCTGATGACACGCAAGGAAAAAGTCATTCTCGATGCGGCGCGCATGCCGGGATTCCATGCAGGCATGTTGCGTGAGGTGTTTGCCGCATCGGAGGCGATCAAAACATGAAACGTGTCAGACACCCACGTTAGACCCGGGACGGCTTCTTTCCCAGTTTACGTTGCAAGGTGCGCCGATGCATGTTCAGCGCGCGCGCAGTGGCGGACACGTTGCCCTCGTGTTCGGCGAGTATCTTCTGGATGTGCTCCCACTCGAGCCGGTCGACGGACAGCGGTTGGTGCTTGAGTGGTACGCCGGCATCCCCCTGAACACGGCCAAAGGCCGCGACAATTTCATCGGCATCCGCCGGTTTGGGCAGGTAATGCATGGCGCCAAGCTTGACCGCCTCCACGGCAGTCGCGACGCTGGCAAAGCCGGTGAGCACCACGATACGGGTTTCTGGATCAAGCCGACGGAGTTCTTCCACTAGCGCAAGTCCCGATCCATCCGGCATTCTCAGATCGACGACGGCAAAATCCGGGGCACCCGCCGCGAGTCGCTCGCGTCCTTCGCGCAGGCTGTGCGCGACGTCCACCTCGAAACCGCGGCGCGACAGTGCGCGCGCCAGGACGCCGCAAAAAACTGCGTCATCGTCCGCGATCAGCAATCGATTGCCCGTGTCACCGGTGGTCATGTGCCGGCGACCAGCCGCGCCAGAGGAATCGTTACGCGCGTACAACCGCCGCCGCCGTTACGGTTGAACAACGCCACGCTGCCGCCCAGGCGTTCAATTGTGGCATTGGCGAGAAACAGGCCAATGCCGCGACCGTCGGACTTGGTGCTGATGAACGTCCTGCCTGCGCGCGCCGCCACTTCCTCGGTAATGCCCGGTCCATGGTCCCGGACTTCCACCGTCCATTCGCCTTCGCTCCACACGCCCTCGACTTCGACGCTGTCAGGGGACGCGTCCGCCGCATTGTTCAAAAGATTGATCAGGGTCTGGCTGAGTGTTTCCTCCGCGGCGATCTGCGGCGCGGTCCCTGGCCCGCTGCATTGCAGGGTCAGGGGGACTTCGGGCCGCAACAAGCGCCATTTGTCGATGACATCAGCCAGAAAACTGTCCAGCCCCTGGCGCGCCATGGGTTGTGCCCTCGCCTGCCCCGCCGCGACGGTGAGACCATTGAGTATCTTGCGGCACTGATCGACCTGAGTGCGCAACAGGCCGAGGTCTGCGGTTAATGCCGGCACGCCGGTGTGCTCGAGTTCCATCTCCCGGGCAAGCACGGCGATGGTCGATAGCGGGGTGCCCAATTCATGCGCGGCGCCCGCGGCGAAAGTCCCCAGCGCGAGCACCTGTTCATCCCGCATGGCGCGTTCGCGCGCAGCGGCAAGTTCGCGCTCGCGCCTGCGCAGGGATTCGGACACCGTTGATACAAAGCCGGTAATGAGCACTGCACTGACGATGAAATTCACCCACATGCCGGTGACGTGCAAACTGAAGGCAGCGCCGTGCATCGCATGATCTTCGCCCAGAGGCAGCCGATAGAACATGAGAAACGTGTAGCAGGCGCTCGTGACCGCTGCCATCGCCCACGCGTGGCGCATCGGCAGCGAGGTCGCCGCAATCGTCAGCGGCAGTAAATACACGGATACGAACGGATTGGTCGAGCCCCCGCTCAGGTAAAGCAACGCCGTCAGCGTCGTGACATCCACAAGAAGCTCTGAAAACAGTTCACCGTTGCCCGTGGTCAAGCCGCTTCGCAGGCGCCAGCCGGTGCGCAGGTTGGCACAGGTGGCCAGGCCGATGACCGCGAACATCGGCCCGAGCGGCAGCGGCGAAAAGAATATCCAGGTGGCCGCCAGCACCGCCAGTGTCTGGGCGCAAATTGCGACCCAGCGCAGGACGAACAGGCGGCGGATCATCGTAGGGCCGGCGCCGGGATGTTCCATGATCGTGCGTACGGTGCGAAAAACGCCGATTCTAGTCCATCACCTCCCGTCGTCTGCATGCGTCAATTTGCCGCATTCCAACGCGCCTCCGTCCGCTCTAACATCCACCCGCTTTCTCCAACCTCGAAGGAAAACTGTGCCAACCTTGAATCCGAACCGAATTGTGCTGGTGTGTTGTGCGCTGCTGCTGCTGAGTGTCTGCGGGAACGCCCGCGCGGGCTGCGGCTCCGCGGTATGTTCCGTCAACACAAACTGGGATTCTCAGGGCACCTGGACCGAGCCCGGGATGCGGCTGGACTTGAGGTTCGAATTCATCGACCAGGATCAGCCGATGTCGGGAAGCCAGCGTGTCGCAGTGGGCGAAATTCCGCGTCACCACGACGAGGTGCGCACGATCAACAGAAACTGGGTGGCCACGCTCGATTACGCTTTCGATGACCGATTCGGCGTCTCCTTCGGCCTGCCGGTCTTTGATCGCAGTCACTCCCATATCCACAACCACCTGGGTGTCCCGGAACCAGAAGCGTGGAATTATTCCGAAATCGGCGACGCGCGAATTCTCGGTCGCTTCAATATCGCCGAAGAACATCATGGTGCCCACGGCCTGCTGTTCGGCGTCAAATTGCCAACCGGGAGCTACAAGGTCGAGAACCAGGAGAATGAGCGCGCGGAACGCACGCTGCAACCAGGCAGCGGCACGACGGACGTCTTGCTGGGCGCCTATTATCAATATCAGACAACGGGGACGGATTCGTGGTTCATGCAGGCGTTGTGGCAATCGGCATTGGGCAGCCGCGAAGATTTTCGACCGGGTGATCGCCTTGGCATTGACGTCGGGTATCGCCATCCTCTCGGTGAGCGGATCGCAGTGTTGTTACAGATCAACCTCCTGCAAAGAAACCGGGACAGCGGCGACCAATCCGACCCGGAGGACAGCGGCGGGCGCTCGGTGTTCGTTTCTCCGGGATTGAGCGCCCGCGTCAGCGATAACAGCGAGGTTTATGGATTCGTCCAGTTGCCGGTCTACCAGTACGTCAACGGGGTGCAGCTGACGTCCGCCTGGTCGCTCGTCGCGGGATTCGCCACGAATTTCTAGAGGAACGTCACCAAGTAACAAGCCCTGAATCAATTCACCCGCGGCATTTCAGCGTAATTCTCCCCATCTTTCGCCCAGGTGGAGTCGTTTTCGATGCCGTGAAAATTCAGCTCGACGGTCAGCCCGTCCGGATCCTTGACGAACATCTGGAACAAGCGGAATTCCGGAAAATAACGTTTGCGGGCCTTCAGCCCGATGGCGTTGAAGCGGCCGACGAAATCCCCAGGATTGGTAGCGAGAAAGGCGATGTGATCCACCACGCCGGTGTTGTCGGTGGCGGAGGCCGGTGAAGTGCCCAGGTAATAGAGCTCCGAATTCGGGATGCCGTGTGGCCCCATGTGAATCTGGATCTTGCCACCGACCCCGAGCCAGAAACCCGGAAAGGGGAAGGTCGGTCTTGGCATGACTTCGAAGCCGAGCACGTCGCAATAGAATTTTCGCGTTGCTTCGAGATCGTTCGCGCGGACGAAATAGTGATTCAGTTCGGTGATCGGCATGTTCCCCCCATCAAAGAAGTGTTGTGTGTCTTGCGCCGCGTTCAGGCGGCAGTGGAAATATCCAGCGTTGTCACCCTTCGCAATTCACGCCGGTACTTGCCGTCGTCGAAGGGCCGCCCGCGATGCATGGTGGCGCGATTGTCCCAGATCACCAGATCGCCGACCCGCCAGGAATGCCGGTAGACGAACTGTGACCGGGTGGCGTGCTCCGTCAGTTCGCGCAGCAACAAGCGGGCTTCGGGCACCGGCCAGTCGATGATGGTGGAGGCGTGAGACGCGAGGTAAAGGGATTTGCGCCCGCTGCGGGGGATCGTGCGGATCAGGGGATGCACGGCACCCTTCAGGATTTCCCGCTCTTTTTCGGAGAACTCGAATCCCAGAATCTGACGCGAGTAGGCAATGGAATGGTGGGCACGCAAGCCCTCGAGCCTGGATTTCATTTCGACGGACAGCGCATCGTAGGCTGCCCGCATGTCGGCGAATTCCGTGTCCGCTTCCACCGGCGGCACCACGATGGAAAACAGCATCGAATAGCGGCCAGGCGGGTCCTGAAACGAAGCGTCGGTGTGCCAAAGGCGGTTGCCCAGAGAATACATGCGGCGCCGGTCGCTGCTGCGCAATAGCTCGCCGTTTTCATCGACGTTCGAGATATCCGCCAGTGCTTCATCGCCGAAGCGATTTTTCGTGATGGCCGCCGCGCCGGTTTTGGCATGGATTTCCCCATCCAGGCGTTTCGCGAACTGAATCTGCTCCGCGCCGGAAAATGTCTGATCGCGGAACACCAGAACGGCATATCGATCCATGCCAGCGTGAATCTGCGCCAGCACGCCGGGATCGTCGAGCTGGGCAAGTTTCACCGGGCTGACTTCCGCTCCGAAACAGGGGTGAAGCCCTCGAAAGGCGAGATTCATGGCAAGACTGGCGGTCCAGGACGCGACGGGCCTATTTTAAGGCGTTTGCAGTCCGTTTTTCGGATTTCCCATCGGGCCGGCTCCGTGATACGGTGTTTCATCCTTCTGCATGGAGTCGCCCTCCTGTGAACGCCCCCGATCGCCTCGTTCCCTCGGTCTGCCCCCACGACTGCACCAGCACCTGCGCCCTGGACGTCACGGTCCTGGACGCCCATACCATCGGACGAGTGCGGGGTGGGCGGCGCAATTCCTACACCGATGGGGTGATCTGCGAAAAGGTAGCCCGTTACGCCGAGCGCGTCCATCATCCCGACCGTCTGATGCACCCATTGCTGCGCACCGGCGCAAAGGGCGCCGGGCAATGGAAGCGCATTTCCTGGGATGAGGCGCTGGACCGCACGGCGGAAGCGTTCATTGCCGCGGCAGCCCGCCACGGCGCCGAAACCGTGTGGCCGTATTTCTACGCCGGCACCATGGGCCTGGTGCAGCGCGACGGCATCAATCGGCTGCGTCATGCGATGAAATACTCACGCTGGTATTCGACCATCTGCGTGGCACTGTCCGACGCGGGCTGGGTCGCCGGTGTCGGCTCCAAGCGCGGCGTAGATTTACGCGAGGCGGCCGAACATGCCGGAATGATCGTGATCTGGGGTGGCAATCCGGTGCACACTCAGGTGAATGTCATGCATCACGCCATGGCAGCGAAGAAGCGTGGCGCGAAACTGGTGGTCGTGGACCCCTATCGCACAGCCACCGCCGAAAAAGCAGACCTACATCTGGCCGTACGCCCCGGCACCGATGGCGCGCTGGCCTGCGCCGTGATGCATGTGTTGTTCGCCGAGGGATTTGCCGATCTCGACTATCTGCGCAGCCATACCGACTTTCCGGACAATCTGCAGGCACACCTGAAGACCCGCACGCCCGAATGGGCGGCGGCGATCACCGGTCTGCCGGCCGCGACCATCGTCGAATTCGCGCGCCTGTATGGTCGCACGCGCGCCAGTTTCATCCGCTGCCATCACGGTTTTTCGCGCTCGCGCAATGGCGCGGCCAACATGCATGCCGTGACCTGCCTGCCTGCCGTCACCGGCGCGTGGCAGCACAAGGGAGGCGGTGCGTTGTACGGTCACTCCGGCCTCTACCCGCTCGACCGTACCCTGATCGAAGGCCTGGATGTAATGGATAAATCCGTTCGCGAACTCGACCAGTCGCGCCTCGGGCCGATTCTCACCGGAGACCCCGAGGCGCTCAAGGGCGGGGCACCGGTGACCGGGCTGCTGGTGCAGAACACCAATCCGGCTTCCGTCTGCCCGGAACTGCACAAGGTCCACGCCGGGTTGTCGCGCGAGGACTTGTTCACCTGCGTGCATGAGCAATTCATGACCGAAACCGCTGCATTCGCCGATGTCGTGTTGCCGGCCACCACTTTTCTGGAGCACGACGACTTTTACACCGCGAGCGGCCACACCACCTTCCAGGTTGCCCGCAAGGTCATCGAATCGCCGGGAGAAGCGCGCGAAAATCACTTTGTCATCTGCGAACTCGCCAGGCGCCTTGGTGCGGAGCATCCGGGCTTCGACATGAGCACCTGGGAAATCATGGATGCCAGCCTGAAGCGCTCCGGCATGTGGGATGCGCAGACCAATTACGAGCGCGGCGGCCAGGACTTTGCGTACCCGTTCGAGAGAATGCATTTCCTTGACGGCTTCGACACCGCCGACAAGAAGTTCCACTTCCGGGGCGACTGGGAGCGTTTCGGTGGACGCTGGCGCGAGATGCCCGTGTTACCCGATCACCAGGACGTGATCGACAACGCCACACCGGAAAAGCCTTTCCGGCTGGTGGCCGCCCCCGCGCGCACCTTTCTGAACTCGACCTTCACCGAAACCCCGGGCTCGCTCAAGCGCGAGAAACGCCCCACCGTGCTGATGCATCCCGGTGACTGTGAGGCCCTTGGCGTGGCCAAAGGCGACCGCGTGCACATCGGCAACGAGCGTGGCGAGGTGATTGTTCACGTCGAGCCGCGAGAAGGGCAACAGCGTGGCGTGGTCGTCGTGGAAGGCATCTGGCCGAACCGCAATTTCGAAAATGGCATCGGCATCAACGCCCTGACCAGTGCCGATCCAGGTTGGCCGAATGGCGGCGCCGCGTTTCACGACACGGCGGTGTGGGTGCGAACGTTGAATTGAGATAGGTAGGTTGGGCTGAGCGTATTTTGTGAAGCCCAACATTGCAATGCTCACGATAGCCATCAGTCCAGTAGGTTGAACTGAACGTATTTTGTGAAGCCCAACGTTCGGCGGCAGGAGCAAGTCCAATGCAATACCGACGCTCCCACGTGGCAGGCGGCACCTATTTCTTCACCTTGAATCTGGCCGACCGCAGCTCTGATCTGCTTGTGCGCCACATGGATGATTTCCGGGCGGTTCTGGGTCATGTAAAACGCGCACATCCTTTCGTTCTAGTGGCAATGGTCGCGCTACCGGAGCACCTGCACGCAATCTGGCGCCTGCCGCCGGGAGATGCGGACTATCCCATGCGCTGGTCCCTGATCAAGGCTGGATTCTCGCGGCGAATAGGGAAAAGCGAGCACGTTGGGCTCAGCCGCGCGGGCAAACGTGAACGCGGCATCTGGCAGCGCCGCTATTGGGAACACCAAATTCGCGACGAATCGGATTTGGCACGGCATGTGGATTACATCCACTACAACCCGGTGAAACATGGTTGGGTCAAGCGGCCCGTCGATTGGCCGCATTCGACGCTGCACGGGTATATCGAACGGGAAATTGTCACACCGGATTGGGGTGCGTCTCCGAACGAAGAGGGCGGCGGTTTTGGGGAGCGTTGATGCGTTGGGCTTCTCGAAATACGTTCAGCCCAACCTACAGAGCTCGGTGACCCATAATCATTTCGCAAACAAACTCTCCGGGTTCTCGAACGCCTTGAACTCGATCGCGTTGCCGCAGGGGTCGAGGAAAAACATCGTGGCCTGTTCGCCCACTTCACCTTTGAAACGGATGTGCGGCTCGATGATGAATTGAGTGCCGGCGGCCTTGAGTTTGTCGGCCAGCTTGCGCCACTCGGGCATCGGCAGCACCAGCCCGAAGTGACGCACCGGCACATTGTCGCCGTCGACAATATTGGTGTCGCGGCGGCCGGATTCCGGTGACAGGTGCGCGACGATCTGGTGGCCATGGAAATTGAAGTCCACCCACTCCTCGGATGACCTCCCCTCCGGGCAACCCAGCAGCCCGCCGTAGAAGGCACGCGCCTTGGCGAGACTGGTGACGGGGAAGGCGAGGTGAAATGGCGGCCTGGCCGCCAGGTTCGGGTTCGTTTTCACGCCCCCACCCGCTGCCGATAGGCGTCGATGAACGGATCAACATCGGAGGCCGCCCCTTCCATGGCCGCCACGATCTCCGCGCACGCCGCGTTGATATGCGCGAGCAGACCTTCGACGCCACGATACGCCAGCGTCTTGACGTATTTCACCCCCGGGTTGCGGGTACCGAAACGCGCCGCGGCTTCGTCGCCATCGAAATTGCGCGCCTTGAAAGGCTCGCGATCCCACCACACCTTTTGCATCCGGGAATATTCGGCTTCCGACCCCGACATCCGATCATCGATGCGCTCGGAGAAGGTGTAGGTGCCAAGCAGAAGTTCACCGATCACTTTGATTTCCACGACCTTGCGTTGTTCGGTGCCGGAAGGGGTAGAGAAATGACTGGCGATTTCGTCCGCCTCTTCCGCATTGAGCACACTCGCGGCTGTGGCCGCCATCACTGCGCGCATCCAGGAAGGGTCTTCAATCCGGCGCTGAATCAGGGCGTCGATCATCGGGATCATCTTTGCCTCGGCGAGTTGCCACTCTGGCGATTTGGCGTTCCAGTCCCGGCCCAACCCAGCCTCCCGGCCGCGAGTGGCCAGCACTTTTCGCAGCGCGCGTAGTCCCGCTTGTTTGACCGCAAGCCTCGCCACCGCCAGCGGCACATCCGGCTCGTGACTGGCGGCCAGGCGTGCGACGGCCTCGTCCTTGAGGGCGTCAGCCGTTGCGACTCCCGCCCCACTCAACCAGATCGTCAGCACGGCCACCGCGTATATTCCGATGCGCATCGATGAGTTCCTCCTGAGATCGGCAGTTTACAGCCTGCCGGCTTCACTAAGGCACGCCGGCGGGAAAATGTCAGCCCGTTGGAGTAGCATTCGGCGTCTTGGAAACTGCATACGGGGAGAAACAAATGGCAGCGCACAACAAGGTGGCAATCGTCACCGGAGCGGGCAGCGGCATCGGCAAGGCGGTGGCGATCACTTTCCTGAAAGACGGCTACCGGGTGGTGCTCGCCGGCCGCCGGGCAGATGCGCTGTCACAGGCCGTCAAGGAATCGGGGGCGGAGTCCTCCCGCGCACTGACCGTTCCGACCGATGTCACCAAGCCCGAATCGGTCGCCGCGCTGTTCGCCGCCAGCAAGAAAGCCTTTGGCCGCCTGGACGTACTATTCAACAATGCCGGCGTGAGCGCGCCCGGTATCCCGCTGGAGGACCTCACCTTCGAGCAGTGGAAAACCGTCGTCGACACCAACCTCACCGGCATGTTTCTGTGCATGCAGGAAGCCTTCCGGATCATGAAATCCCAGGACCCGAAGGGCGGCCGTATCATCAACAACGGCTCCATCTCGGCGCACGCACCGCGACCAAATTCGGCACCCTACACATCCACCAAACACGCCGTCACCGGGCTCACCAAATCCGGCTCGCTCGACGGCCGCAAATACGACATCGCGGTCTGCCAGGTGGACATCGGCAATGCGTTGACCGACATGGCGCGCAGGATGACACAAGGCGTGCCGCAGGCCGACGGTCAAATCAAGATTGAGTCCACCATGGATGTGCAGCACGTCGCCGACGCGGTGCTGCACATGGCCGCGCTGCCAATCGAAGTGAACATGCAGTTCGCCACCATCATGGCGACCAAGATGCCGTTTGTCGGGCGGGGTTAAGTCGCATGGAGCCAGCTCCCTGGCTCTGGATCCCCATCACCATCGGCGCGGCGTTTGCGCAGACGTTGCGCAACGTCGCGCAGCGCGGGCTGGTCGGAGAACTCGGCACGCTCGGCGCCACGCTGGTGCGTTTTCTGTATGGCTTGCCGTTCGCGGCGTTGTGGCTGCTTGCCGTGCAGCACTTCGGCGGCTTTGCCTGGCCTGCGCTGGGTGGCGGCTTTTTTCTATGGGTCATACTCGGTGCGGTGGGCCAGATAACCGGAACCGCATTGCTGCTACGGGTCATGACCGAACGCAATTTCACGCTCGGCGTGGCCTATTCCAAAAGCGAAATCATTCAGGTTGCGATATTCGGTTATATCTTCCTCGCAGATCGCATCACGCCCATTACCGCAATCGCGATTGCCCTCGGCACCTTTGGCGTGTTGCTGCTCTCGCCCGCCGATCCGAAGCGACCCATTCGAGGCCTGCTGACCGGCTGGACCTCCAGAACCGCACTGCTCGGACTGGCCTCCGGCACCGGATTCGCGTTCGCGGCGGTGGGATTCCGCGGCGCCGCGCTTGCCCTGGATGCGACTGCGTTTCCAATGGCCGCTGCAACAACACTTTTGGCCGCACAACTGATTCAGACTTTGTTGCTCGGCGGATGGCTTTTATTGACCCAGGCACAAGTCGTCGTACGCACGCTGCGCGCCTGGCGGCCCTCGCTCGTGGCCGGCTTCATGGGCGCAACGGCATCTGCCGGCTGGTTTACCGCCATGGCCATCGAACCCGTGGCCAATGTGCGTACGCTGGCGCTTGTGGAACTGGTGTTCGCCTGGATGATTTCGCATCGACTTTTCCGTGAAACACTCAGTTCGCGTGAATTCGCGGGTCTGACATTACTCGCTATGGGGTTGGTCATGGTCATGCTGGCGTCGTGAGCAGACTCGCGGTAAAAATGAAGAAGGAGGTAGTCGAATGACAGGCAAGGCACGTTTCCTGTTTATCGCCAGCATGGATGTCGACCCTGGCAAGGAAGCATTGTTCAACGAGGTCTACGACACCGAGCACATTCCGAATCTGCTCAAGGTGGCTGGCGTGCTCTCGGTGAAGCGCTACGTCAATGAACCCTTGACGCTATCCATTGGTGGCGAAAAGAAGAAAATTGTCGCCGAGGGCGAGCCGCGCTACAGCGCGGTATACGAACTGGAAAGTCCTGATGTGCTGGTCAGCGCGGCTTGGTCAAAGGCAGTGGAGGCAGGGCGCTGGCCGGCGGAAGTGCGGCCCTATACGCACAATCGGCGGCATGTTTTGCGGAAATTGATGGACTAGTCGCAAGCCGTGGCGTTCCTCGCATAAAAAACATGATCGTTTCGTCACAGAGAACACAGAGGACGCGGATACCCGACATGCTCCGCAGTAGGGTATCCGCGCCCGCTTCGGAAAATGCGTTTTCTAAGTACTTGTGGGCGCGATTGGCAGGTTGAGACCACGCGCGGCATCGCCCACCGCGCGCAAGGCCGCCAAGCGCGGGAAACCGCTGCGCCACGCGATGGCCACCCGCCGCGTAGGTCGCGGGTTTTCGAAAGGCAGCGCCTTGACCAGCGAATTGCCATGGTGGACTGTTAACGCCATCGCTGGCAGTACTGTCATCCCCAATCCTGAAGCCACCATGCTGCGCAAGGTTTCCAAAGAATTCCCCTGCCGTCCCGTGGTCGGCGAAAAGGCGAATTCACCACAGGCGTCCAGCACCTGATTGCGGAAGCAATGGCCTACCGGCAGCAGCAGGAGATTGGCTGGCTGAAGTTCTTCCAGCGCAACTTGCTTGCGCCTGGCCCACGGATGCCGGGCGGGAACCACAAGCCGGAATTCCTCGTCGTAAAGGGGTAGTGTCTCGACCCCAGGCACTTCAAACGGCAATGCCAGAATCGCCGCATCGATGGTCCCGGATCGCAACATGCCTTCGAGGGTCGCCGTGAGATTCTCCTCGATGTCGAGCGGCATCTGTGGCGCAGCGATGCGCAAGGCCTGCACCAGATGTGGCAACAGATACGGTGCAATCGTCGGAATCACGCCCAGGCGAAGCACACCCGCCAGCGGATTGCGTCCGGATTTTGCAATGGCCTTGACCTTTTCGGCTTCCTGCAGCACCCGGCGGGCCTGCTCAACCACGCCCTCTCCGGCGCCGGTGAGCAATATCCCAGGCTTGCCTCGTTCGAACACCTTGACGCCAAGTTCTTCCTCGAGATTGCGTATCGCCGCCGAGAGGCTGGGCTGACTGACAAAACAACGCTCGGCGGCGCGGCCGAAGTGTTTCTCCTCGGCCACCGCTACGATGTACTTGAGTTCCTGAAGGGTCATCTTTGTGCGATAGGTTGTGACTATCGACGCCATCGTAACAAAGTCTTGGTCGTCTCGGCCGCCGCCCCGCTACATTGCGCCCATATTGTGTTTTTGACCCTGTAAAGGAGAACAACATGTCGACCGAAGCAAAGTGCCCGTTTTCGAGCGGCGCCCGCAAACAAGCCGTCGCGGGCACCACCACCAACGCCAATTGGTGGCCCAATCAACTGAACGTCAAGATGCTCAATCAGAACTCCCCTCTGTCAAATCCGATGGGGGAGAGTTTCAATTACGCCAAGGAATTCAAGACCCTCGATCTGCCTGCGGTCGTCCAGGATCTCCATGCCTTGATGACAGACTCCCAGGATTGGTGGCCCGCAGACTACGGCCACTATGGACCCTTTTTCATCCGTATGGCCTGGCACAGCGCCGGAACCTACCGCGTGACCGATGGGCGCGGCGGCGGCGGCAACGGCACACAGCGATTCGCGCCGCTGAACAGCTGGCCCGACAACGGGAACCTCGACAAGGCGCGCCGCCTGCTGTGGCCGATCAAGCAGAAATACGGCCGCAAGCTTTCGTGGGCCGACCTCATGATTCTCGCCGGCAATGTCGCGCTGGAGTCGATGGGATTCAAGACCTTTGGTTTCGCCGGTGGACGCGCGGATGTCTGGGAACCGGAGGAGATTTACTGGGGGCCCGAGTCCGAATGGCTGGGCGACAAACGCTATACCGGCGATCGTCATCTCGAGCATCCTCTGGGTGCCGTGCAGATGGGCCTGATCTATGTAAATCCGGAAGGCCCGAATGGCAAACCGGACCCGGTGGCTTCGGCACGCGATATTCGCGAGACCTTTGCGCGCATGGCGATGAACGACGAAGAGACGGTGGCGCTGGTGGCCGGCGGACACACTTTCGGCAAAGCCCACGGCGCGGCCGATCCAGGCAAATACGTCGGCCCTGAACCCGAGGGTGCCGATATCGAAGAACAAGGTTTGGGCTGGAAGAATAAATTTTCCAGCGGCAAGGGCGTGCACACGATCACGAGTGGCATCGAGGGCGCCTGGACCACCAACCCGATCCGGTGGGACAACGAATACCTGGAAATCCTCTTCAAGTACGAATGGGAACTGACGAAAAGCCCGGCCGGTGCGTACCAGTGGACTCCGAAGGACGCTGCCGCCAAAGGCACCGTTCCCGATGCGCATGATCCTTCGAAGCGGCATGCCCCGATAATGACCACCGCCGACCTCGCGCTGAGAATGGATCCGGCTTATGAAAAGATTGCGCGGCGTTTTCTGAACAGTCCCAAGGAATTTGCGGAAGCCTTCGCCCGGGCCTGGTACAAGCTCACGCACCGGGACATGGGGCCGCGGGCACGCTATCTTGGCTCGCTGGTGCCGAAAGAAGTGTTGATCTGGCAAGACCCTATTCCCGCCGTGGATCACAAACTGGTCGGGGATAAGGACATCACCACCCTGAAGGCCCAAATTCTCGCCTCCGGGCTGTCGATTTCGCAATTGGTCTCGACGGCATGGGCCTCGGCGGCAACGTTTCGCGGCAGCGACAAGCGTGGTGGTGCCAATGGCGCTCGCATTCGCCTGGCTCCGCAAAACCATTGGGACGTAAACCAGCCCGCGGAACTGGCGAAAGTCCTGCAGAAACTCGAAGCCATCCGGAGGGATTTCAACGCTGCGCAGTCTGGCGGCACAAAAATCTCGCTGGCCGACCTGATCGTGCTTGGCGGCTGTGCAGCCGTCGAGGCGGCCGCGAAGAAGGCTGGCCAGGTTGAAAAAGTACCCTTCGCACCGGGTCGCATGGACGCCTCGCAGGAGCAAACCGATGTGGCTTCGTTCGCCGTGCTGGAGCCCACAGCAGACGGATTCCGCAATTACGTCCGCAAGGGGCAGGAAGGCTCGGCAGCCGAATCACTGCTGGATCGTGCCAACCTGTTGGCGCTGACCGCTCCCGAGATGACTGTTCTGATTGGTGGGATGCGCGCACTGAACGCAAACACCGGGCGATCCCAACTCGGTGTTTTCACCAAGCGGCCCGAGACACTGAGCAATGACTTCTTCGTCAACCTCCTCGACATGGGTACGAAATGGCAGAAGTCCGCCACCGAGGGCGTGCTCGAGGGACGCGACCGGACCACAGGCGAAATCAAGTGGACGGGGACGGTTGTCGATCTCATCTTCGGATCGAACTCACAACTGCGCGCGATTGCGGAAGTTTATGCGGCCGGCGATGCACAGGAGGTGTTCGTGCGCGACTTTGTAGCGGCCTGGAACAAAGTGATGAACCTGGATCGCTTCGATCTTTCCTGAGCGCCGGGTACGGCACCGTCTTCTTTCAAGGCGTAAACGTTTCCCAGTTATCCCGGGCCAGCAATGGCCCGGGATTTTTTTCAATATCGCACGCGGAAACTTTGTGCGGAGGGATGCACGATACGGTACGCGCGTTCGCGTTCTCGGGTAAGCTTGCGCACCCGCCCCAGAATAGAAACGCAACATGATTCACGTCATCGCCACTGTCGAACTCCACCCCGGAAAGCGCGACGCATTTCTCGCCGAATTTCGCAAACTGATTCCGGATGTAAAGGCTGAGGCCGGCTGTATTGAGTACGGCCCGACCATCGATGCGCAGACCGACATTCCTACGCAGTCACGAAACGCGGATCGCGTGGTCATTATCGAGAAATGGGAAACACTCGCTCACCTCAAGGCCCACTCGGTAGCGCCGCACATGCAGGCCTACCGCCCCAAGGTGAAGGATTTCGTGAAGTCGATGGAACTGCGGGTGTTGTCGCCGGCTTGAGCCGACGGGTCCAGTCGACTTTATTTCCGCTCGTTGGACCCGGGCTGGTTGATCTGGCGCGTCAACTTCCAAGCCATGAAAGCGAGGACCGCGACACCCGTAAAAAGCGCCGCCCACAGCGCCCATTTTTTCAAGTCGATGCGGCTGCGTGCCGATTCGCCCGCAATCGCGCGCGGCGTGCCGGTGGTCGCAACGGCAGTCTTCATTTCCTGGTCGGTTCGCCATCCCGGCACCAGGGTATCGATCGCCAGGGCACCCGGTGTCATCCCTGCACTGCCATAGGTCAGCAAGAACGGTCCGGGGCCGCGCGCCGCGAAAACAAGTTCTCTTGGCGTCCAACCTGCACGAATAGATAAGGTACGCGCGCCGACGCCACCGGAGGAGGGATGTACGGACACCATCCAGTGGCGATACGATCGCCCCTCAACTGCGATCGGCGGACTCAGTAACTCCCTCCCCTCCTGATTGAGTCGATAGACCACAGTACTTGCCACCAGGGACCATTTTTCTTCGGGCTTGTCCCGTGAGTACAAGGTGACCGGGGCCACCGTATTTTCGGCGGGCAGGCGAAACTCGAGTCGGTCGAGTGGAAAATGTCCTCCTAGGTCGAAGACAAACTCTCCGCGCTTGTCGTCGGCGACGGTCGCGGTGACCTCCTTCCAGTCGCGCTGCGGCTGTACAGTCGCTTCCGGGAACAGGCCCGCGACACTTTTCAACTCGATCGCCTGGGAAGGGTCGCTCCACATCAGACGCAGGTAGTTCTCCCGGTGCGTTCGGAACTCGATTGCCTTTCTTTCCAGCCGCTGTCCCGACTGCCCGAGACTCCCGAGCGGCGCATCCGCAACCAACGTTCGCCACGTGCGCAAATCGTCGCTGGCTTCGATGCGCACAAACGACAGGCGATCCACGCTCGTCCTCCAATCTACCTGCACCCCTGCGAGCGGCGAACGCATCGCGCCCAGATCGATCAAGTATCCGAGAAGCACCGGGCGTGCGGGCTTCGCGTCCGAGGATTTCAGCCGCACACTGACCTGGCCGGCGGTTTTTTCGAAACTCAGTTCGAGGTCGTCCGCGTTGGCATCAGCCGGTCCGCGCAGAGAATACATTGGCAGGAGCACAGGAATCGGCTGCTGCACAATCCGCTCGACCGGTCGGAAGGCGTGCGGCACCACTTCGCCGGCGGCGTTGAATACCCGCATGTCGCGCAGGTCGGAATACACACTCGACTCATAGACTGTCGCCGGCAAGGCCACACGATGCAACGCCTCGCCAGCGGTGATTTCAATGGGAAGCCCGTGGGCAAAGTCCTCGGGCGATTCGGCGGC
This sequence comes from Burkholderiales bacterium, assembly GCA_046155535.1. Lineage (GTDB taxonomy): Bacteria > Pseudomonadota > Gammaproteobacteria > Burkholderiales > JACQAP01 > JACQAP01. Next base: position 7,881 of record JBJXFN010000147.1, on the reverse strand, counting down.
GAAACCGGGCGCACTGGTCAGGGCGACGATCCCGCCGGCCAAAACAACGTTGCGGAAGAAAGACGCTCTCACCGCAGAGGACGCTGAGGACACGGAGGAAAAACAAGGGAAACAAGACTTGTTCTCTTCGCACTTCAAGTTCGCCCCGCGGATGGCCAAGGTTCGGCGTCGCTGGCGGGACCAGGATGACTTTGCAGAACACCCCTTTTCTTTTCGACGAATGAGAATTTGGGTTTCCTCCGCGTCCTCCGCGTCCTCTGCGGTGAGAGGGTTTTCCTGTCTTTCCATGTTTGCCTTCATGAGGCCTCCGTCTTTTTCGGCGGCAGTGGCGCGAAGTATCCGATCACGAGCATCAGGATGCCGACTCCGATGAAGGTGACAATGCGTTCCACGCCGCCGATCTTCGCGAAATCAAGCAGGAACAGTTTCGCCACCACAATGGCCATCAGGCCGGCACCTGCCAGCCACAGGGCGCGCATTCCGCGCCGATAGGCAGTCAGCATCGCCATCAGCGCGAGCACCGTCCAGAACACCGACAGCGACGCCTGGACCAAGTCGGCACGCATCATATCGTCGAGGCGCCAGGGAATTTCCGCCCAGTGGTGCAGCGTCCGCAACAGGACACCATTGATGTACACAAAGGCAGCCCCTCCCAGGGCCGCTCGCGCGATGAGCGGCGGCACCTGTTCGTGGGCATCGATTCCCCAGCCGTCGAGACGCTGCCACCAGTTGAAGACAATTAAAAACGCAATTCCCTGAACGATGTCGAGAGGATTCAAGAACGGCAGGTAGGGCAGGGGCGCTGGATCACCATTGTGTGAGAAATTTGCGAACAGACTCCATAAGAGCAATGCCGCCGCAACCGGTCCGGCACCGAACCAGTAGTAACCCCGCGGATGCGCAATCACCGGCCAGGCAAATTGGCCGCCACGGGCGATGAGTAAAGCCAGCAGGATCGCCGGTACCGCTCCCCAGGTCGCGAGCGGCCAGATCCGGCTGCCTTCGATCAGACGATCGATCTGCCAGCCCGCCTCCCAGGTTGCGACCAGCACGACGAACCACACGCCGATCGCGTGCAGCAGGTCCGCACGCGGGACATCCTCTGGCGGATGACGGCGAAGGATGCGGAAGTGGAACAACAACGCAATCGGCCATGCGGCGAGACCATAACCCGCGAGTGGATGTGCGACCTCGTCGCTTATCAGGGTGGCCCCGAGCAACAGGGCCATGAACGGTGCCAGGGCGAGCGCCGGCTGTCTGGCGATGAACCAGCCGCGTCCCCAGCCGATGCTGAATGCCGAACACGTGCCGGCGCCAAACAACAACAGCGCGTTGAATCGCTCGCCCACCGGGACGTGAACATCGATTTCGTGCACGCCGGTGAAGATCCACCAAACAAGGCCCCAGTAGAACACCCCGCGCGCGATCTGCATGGCCAGCGGACCGGCGGTCGCAAAATGTCTTTCGGCGGTGCGATTCGAAAACAGTGCCGCGCCCGCGATCAATACGCCGCCGATGAAGATGCTGTTGAGGATCGGCAATTCACCTGTCTGCCGCTGCCAGTCGGCCACGAACGCGGCGCCCGACGCGAGTTGCAGCAGCAGGCCGAACACACGCGGCGCCCGACGCCCCTGGCGCACACCGACCCAGTAGGCTGCAGCGCCTTCGAGCGCCCAGGCAGCCGAGGTCCATCGGGCGTCGAACGCCAACGGAATCGCCAGGGTCGCGAACAGCACGCCAAGAGCGAGAAACGCCTCCACCAACATGCGAAGGGAATCCACATGCCGCCGCGCGAGCAACATGGCGAGCACCAGATAAACCGCGGCCGCGCCGACCGCACTCCAGGCCGCCCCGTATTCGATGCCCTGCACCAGCCGCGACTGAAGCCCGAAGGCAACCAAGGGCGTGCCGAAGACAATCGTGCTATCGACGTAATGCCGCAGACTCGGCGCCTGCCGGAACGCGAACATGACCGCGATGGCCACGTACTGGAGGAAAAAAATGATCAGGAATGGTTCGGTCCCGGAAAAGAATTCGGGCCGGTAAAACTTCGCGCCCCAGATCGCGCCGATGCCGAAGGTGAACACGAAGCCGACCAGATTGAGCGGCCGCCAGGCCTTGTAGAAGGCGATGCCGAGGACGCCGGCATTGAGAACCGCGTAATAACTGAAGAGCGCCACATGGCTGCCTCCGCCAGTGGACGCGAGAACCGGCGCAAGAAAACCGCCGGATACCCCGAGTACCGCGAGTGACATCGTATTCTGTGCAACCGCGAGAATCGCCGAGAACACGGCGATTGCCACCAGGAATCCAAACGCCGCCTCGCTTGGGATCAGGTGGAAAATCCGGAAGGCCCCGAACACCGTGAGGTAGAGCAGTCCCACGCCTCCGCCCTGCAGCGCGAGTCCATACACTGGCTTCGAGTACCGTAGATGCCAGCCGATCCCGAGCATGATCGCTGCGCCGATCGCCACGCCGACAATTCGCAATTCGACCGGCAGTTGCGTGTGGTCGTAGGCGTACTTCAGCAGAAAGGCGACGCCGAAGAAAAGCACCACGACGCCAACGCGCACCAGCGCGTTGCCGCCGGTCAACCAGTTCCATGCCTTGTCGAACCAACCCGGCCCGGATTCCGGCAATTCGATCGACGGCTCGGGCGGTCGCGGCAGATCGGGAATTTCCGAGGCAGTTGCCGCGGATTCCGCAGTCGGAGCCGGGGACGATGCCTCAATCGGCATTGACGTTGACGCTGGCGGGACCCCGGCGGTAGCAGGCGAAACCGCCGGTGTCAGCCCGGCAGCCGCTGTCGGCGCTGCATCGGCAGGGATGCGAACCTTGGTGTGGCGCAGTTCGGCCACTGCTTTTTCGAGCACTGCGATTCGTTCTTCGAGTTCTTTCGGGGCTCGCAGTGCATGACGGCAGGCGAAGCCCGCAAGCATTCCGAGGGCGCCGCCAACAAAGATACCTTCCCCGCCCTCCACCCAGCCACCGAGGATCGCACCTGCCAACAGTCCGATGAACCACATGCGCCACCCCTCCTTCGTCGCCCTGGCATAAAGCCGCGAATGCGCAACACTTAAGCACGAATCGTCCCAGAGGCACCCCCGGATTGTCCGGGCACAGCCCCCGCGCGGATGATGCGGACACCGCTGCCCCGGGATTCCCCATCCCTCAGGGTCGAGGTGTCCCGCAAGCGAAGTACTTGTTCTCCGGCACGCACAAACGGCCCGGTCTCTGCCTTGTTAAACTGCACGCTTTCTGCAGGTACCGCTCCACCGCGCTGCTCGTGTCACTCGGTACAAGTGACAACCGGGCAAGTTTGGCAGAGGTGCCTCATGAATCCAAGCCTGACAGCCTGGCTGCTTATCGCAACAAGCGTCGTCGCGGAAGTAGTCGGAACGGTCGCGCTCAAGTACTCCGATGGCTTTTCCAATCCCCTGCCGTCAGGCGCTGCGGCCATTTGCTACACAATCGCAATATGGCTCATGGCTGTTGCCATGCGGCAGCTCGACATGGGGATCACCTATGCCGTCTGGGCCGCCAGCGGCATGGCCGTCACCGCTTTAGTTGGAATCGCGTTTTTCGGAGAGCAAATGGGCATCGTCAAGACGCTGGGACTATTCTTTGTGATTGCCGGCGTTGTGATGCTCAGTCTTGGCGGTCATTGACGGCGCGAACCCTTCAACCGATCAGACTGGATCCCCGCCTGCGCGGGATGACCTGCCTTCGCAAGAACTACAGGACCCCCGTTTCCACGGGGGTGACCCGCCTGCGGCGGGTCACTTCAATGCTTTGAAACGGATGCGTTTGGGCTTGGCGCCCTCTTCGCCAAGGCGTTTCTTCTTGTCGGCTTCGTACTCCTGGTAATTGCCGTTGAAGAACACGACCTGTGAATCGCCTTCGAAGGCAAGGATATGTGAAGCGATGCGGTCCAGAAACCAACGATCATGCGAGATTACCAGCACGCTTCCGGCAAATTCGAGCAACGCATCTTCCAGCGCGCGCAGGGTTTCCACATCCAAATCGTTGGACGGCTCGTCAAGCAGCAGGACATTGCCGCCGGAGATGAGCGTCGTAGCCAGATGCAGCCGGCCGCGCTCGCCGCCGGAAAGATTGCCGACGGTTTTCTGCTGGTCCGAACCTTTGAAGTTGAAACGCCCGCAGTAAGCGCGGGAGGGCATCTGGAATTTTCCGACGGTGAGAATGTCCTGGCCGCCGGACACTGCTTCCCACACTGTCTTCTTGTCTTCGAGCGCATCGCGCGACTGATCGACGAAGGCCAGCTTGACGGTCGACCCAACCACAACAGTGCCACTGTCGGGTTTTTCCTTGCCGGTGATCATGCGAAACAGCGTCGATTTTCCGGCACCGTTCGGACCGATGATGCCGACAATCGCGCCCGGGGGCACGCTGAACGAAAGTTTGTCGATCAGCAGGCGGTCGCCATAGCCCTTCGACACCTCCTTGAATTCGATCACGCTGTCACCCAGGCGCTCGGCCACCGGAATGAAAATTTCCGAGGTCTCGTTGCGGGTCTGGTGTTCGTAGGACGACAACTCCTCAAAGCGGGCGATCCGCGCCTTGCTCTTGGCCTGGCGGGCTTTGGGATTGGAGCGCACCCATTCGAGTTCCTTCTGCATCGTTTTGATGCGGGCAGATTCCTGCTTCGCTTCGATTTCAAGACGCTGCTCTTTCTGTTCCAGCCAGGACGAATAATTTCCTTTCCACGGAATGCCCATGCCACGGTCGAGTTCCAGAATCCACTCGGCGGCGTTGTCCAGAAAATACCGGTCATGGGTCACCGCCACCACGGTACCGGGAAAGCGCTGGAGGAATTGTTCCAGCCAGTCCACGCTTTCGGCATCCAGGTGGTTGGTCGGCTCGTCGAGAAGCAGCATGTCCGGCTTGGACAGCAACAATTGACAAAGCGCCACGCGCCGTTTTTCGCCGCCGGATAGGTTGGCGATTTTGGCTTCCCAGGGTGGCAGACGTAGCGCGTCCGCCGCGATTTCGAGTTGGTGTTCGGTGTCGGCGCCGCTGGTGGCGAGAATGGCTTCGTACTTTGCCTGTTCGGCCGCGAGCTTGTCGAAATCAGCTTCGGGTTCCGCGTAGGCCGCATAGACTGCATCGAGTTTGGCCTTGGCTTCCATGATTTCGCCAAGGCCCAGTTCCACTGCCTCGCGCACCGTCTGCGTAGCGTCGAGTTTGGGCTCCTGTTGCAGAAAACCGATGCGCAGATTTGGCATCGGGATGGCTTCGCCCTCGATGTCCTTGTCTTCTCCGGCCATGATCTTGAGCAGGCTCGACTTGCCCGAGCCGTTCAACCCGAGCACACCGATCTTGGCGCCGGGGAAAAACGACAGGGATATATTCTTCAGGATCTGGCGCTTGGGGGGCACGACCTTCCCCACGCGCTGCATTGTGTAAACGTACTGGGCCATAAGATTCGGGTCTGGTGAGAAATTCCGGAAGGGCGGAATTATGCGGGAAAACCGGCCGGGCCGGCGCTGCGCCGTGACAATCCTGGGAAAACCCTGAAATTGTCCCGGATAAAATCATTCGGGGACATGCCCCGTGGGTGAAGAGCCTTGTTCAGAGTTTCCTTAGCGCATGGCGCCTGTCTCCATCATCGCGGCCATGGGTTTGGCGGCAGCAAGCACCCGAAACGCGGGCGAACTTTCGATGGCCTGCTCAAAAGCTTCCAGTGATTTCCAGTCAGGGCTGGCGGTACTGAAGGGGGTCAATGCTGCCTGGCTGCTGGGCTCAAACATCAGCGTAATGCCGGCCAGCCAATCCGTCACACCGCCGTCAGCCCTGGCTTCGGTGACCCGTCTGAGAATACTGAACTTGAAGGCCGTGGCACACCCTTCCGACCAGCCGCCATACCGGAACACCAGTGCATCGGCCAAGACCGGCGTCGCGCTTCCTTGTCCGGCCGGTTCGATGGGAACCAGGCGAAACCAGTCCACCATCAGCCTGACCATGGCGCCGGCGTTTAGCTGATCCACTTGTGTACCGCGCTGCGCGACGAAATCCTGCAGGGCGGTCAGAAGGCTGCGGGCACTGGCCATGTCAGTCTGGAACTCTCATCTGTTTCACGCGCCGACGCCGGCGCGCGCCCCGCGATTCACAGACCGCACGGTATCGCGATAGGCATGCATCGCCGCTGCCAGCCTGCGCACGCCCTCGCGAATCACCTCGGGCGCACTGCGCGTAAAGTTCAGACGCATCGCCGAACGATCGCGTCCAAACGGGTCGAACACGCTGCCGGGTACAAATGCGACGTTTTCCCTCCGAGCATATTCATACAATACGTCGGTGTCGATACCGGGATCTTTCGCGCGCAGCCAAACAAACATTCCGCCCGGGGGCCGTTCCCAATCGAACCACTCGCCGAGTTGTTGCGCCGCCTCGGAACAGAGCGCGTCGCGCCGTTCGCGGTAGATCGGCACGATACGTGCCGCGTGCTCGACATCGAAGTTGCGTTCCACCAGTTCCAGCACCACGGCCTGGGTCAATAGACTGCTGCACATGTCGGTGGACTGTTTGGCCAACGCAAGTTGACGGATCGCCGGCACGCTACCCACTGCCCAGCCGACCCGCAATCCCGGCGCGATGCTTTTCGAAAACGTGCCGAGATAAATGACCGGCGCGGAATAGGCCCTGCCGCCGTCGGCGGCAGCCAGGGACAGGATGTCCGGCTGCGGATCGCCTTCGAAACGCAGGCAATGATAAGGATCATCCTCCAGCAGCCAGGTGCCTGTTTCCTGCACCTTTTCCAATAAGGCAAGGCGCTGCGACCGTGGAACCAGCACCCCGGTCGGGTTCGAATAATTCGGCACCACGTAGGCAAATTTCGCTCGGCGAAGTGCCGGGCCCGTTTCGACTGAGGCTTCCGACCAGTCCAGTTTTTCGTAAGCAGGCTGCCAAGGGCGCCAAGCGTCCAGTGCCCCAAGATAGGCGGGGCATTGCGCGAGCACCCGCTCCCCGCGCTCCAGAAGTGTCTTGCCCACCAAGTCCAGCCCCTGCATAGCGCCAGTGGTCAGCAATACGTTCTCGGCACCGAAACGACACCCGGTCTGCGCGCGCAGCCGCGCGGCAATCGCCTCACGCAGCGCCGGCAGCCCTTCCACGGGACCGTACTCCAGGATCGCGGTGCCCCAACGGGTCAACGCGCGATCCGTCGCCGCCCGGATTTCCTCCAGCGGGTAGAGCTCGGCGGCCGGCAGACCGCCGGCAAGACTAATGACCTCCGGTCGGTCGCCCAGAGCCAGAAACTGCTGGGTGATCGAATTGCCGGTCGAAAGCCAGCGGGCAAATCGAGTGGGAGTATTCATGGCCGGTCAGAATACACCTTCGCGGAGCAGAATGAAGCGTTTACCCACCCGGCAGAACAGGACGCAACCCGGGTCCCGCGTATCGGAGGACCTGGGCCGTTTCACGCGGGGTCGGTCATTCCAGCAGCACAGGCAACACCGACCCGATCCTCTCGCGCAGCACCGCGTCGGCGATTGCATCAAAAGGCGTTTCCTCAGCATTCAGGATGACGATGCGCGCGCCGTGGGCCTGTGCCACCTCCACCGTGCCGGCGACAGGATAGACCTGCAGGCTGGTGCCGATGGAAAGAAAAAGATCCGCTTCGCCAGCGACGCGCATCGCGCGATCGATCACTTCCGGAACGAGTTGCTGGCCGAAGGAGATGGTGGCGCTTTTCAGGATACCGCCGCAATCGCGACACGGCGGGTCGGCTTCTCCCGCCCGCACCCGGTCGAGCACTCTTTGCATCGGTGCGGTAACGCCGCAAGACATGCACATCACTTTGCGCACCGTGCCATGCACCTCGATTACCTTGTCCGATGAATTGCCGGCCATCTGGTGCAG
>JBJXFN010000143.1:0-12267 GCA_046155535.1 Burkholderiales bacterium | reverse complement strand
ACACGCCGGAAGGTGGCAAAGAGAATCCCTTCTTGCATCTGTCGTTACATCTGGCGATCGCCGAGCAATTGTCGATTGACCAGCCGCCCGGCATTTCTGGTCTGTACCGTCAACTTGTCGCGCGCGGTGGGGACGAACATGAGGCACTGCACAAGATACTGGAGTGCCTGGGCGAAACCATTTGGGAAGCACAGCGCAGAAAAACGGCACCCGATCAAGCTGCCTATCTGGAGTGCATTCGTCTCAGGGTGTAGGCGCGTCAGGCAAAAAAAGAGGAGCCTAACGCTCCTCTTTATCACCTGGTGGAAACAGAATCTCAGTACTTGACCTTCAAATCCCCACCCAGACTCGAATAATAAGCGGCCACATTCTTGATGTCTTTTTTTGACAGGCTCTGCGCCTGCGGGCTCATCAGGGGATTCTTGCGTGCCCCGGTCTGGTAATCGCGCAAGGCCTTGGCCAGATAGTCCGCGGGTTGACCGGCAAGTTTCGGGTAATCGGGGGCCAGGGGCGTGTTGCCGTCCGCGCCGTGGCAGGCGGCGCACAACGATGACGCCTTTTCCTTGCCGGCGGCAATGTCCGCCGCCAGGAGATTGCCGCTCGCCATACCGCTCGCAGCCAACAGGGTGATCAGGATTATTTTCATGGTTCTCTTTCGATGGTTCCTGCGAACTTACTTGCCTGCGGAGTAATAAGCGGCGAGGTCGGCCATGTCCTTCTCGGTGAGGCTTGCCGCGATCGCCGACATCGTGGGATGGTTGCGGTCACCGGACTTGTAGGCCTTAAGGGCATTGACGATATAGCCCGCGTTCTGCCCGCCCAGTTTGGGAACATGGTAAGTCTCCGGGAACACCGTCCGGAATCCGGCGATGCCGTGACAACCCGAGCACATTGCGGTCTTGTTCTTGCCTGAAGCCGGATCACCCTCCGCCTGAACTGCGGAACTCAGACCCGCCAACAAAACCAGCAAGCCGGCCTTGCAAAGAATATGGATTCTCATTTTTCAGTGCTTTCCTGATTGCGGAAGAAAAAAACCGCGCAACTGTAGCCGAAGCCGCCAACCGGGTCAACGCCGGGTTCGCCGACCCGCCTCAGCCACCGGGCAACTGCATGCCTTCGGAGAGCCGGATGGAATGGGTGAATTTCTGGTCGTGGGTGTCTTCCACTTCGATCCGGAGTTCCCCCTTGCCCGGCGGGGTGAAGTAGAAGCGGAAATTGGGATTGTCCGACAGCGAAAAATCCACCTGGGCGTCCAGAACCGGCCGGCCCTCGTAGCTGACCTTTACGCTGCGCACAAACTGGGGAATCTGCTCCGGGTCAAAATCGGCAGCCAGCGCCGACTCGTTCGGATGCCGGATCATGACCTGCACGAGGTTCGGCTGGTTGTAGGACAGGGTTTCTTCGTCAAAGCGCAATTTCATCTTTCCGAGCAGGGCCGCCGGCATCTTGCCTTTCCCCATGGGCGCGGAACATCCGCCCGCCGCTTTGACGAAGCGCTGGGACATGTACAGCCGCCCATCGTTCATTTCGGCGACCGCGCGCACAAAGCTGAAATCCTCGAACCGCAACCGGGTCTCCACGCGCGCCCGGCCACTTTCCGGGGTGAAGTGGAAAACGCCTGCCGTGGGAGAAGGATTGCGCTCCACAATCAGATAAATCGATTTGATGTACTCCTTTTCCGATTGATCGATTTCCGACTTGACCATGATCGGAACCGTGGTGGCATCCTGGGCCCGGGTGTTGAGATAAACGCTGACAACTTTCCGCTCGTCCGGATTGATGACCCGGTCTCCGAACATCAGCAGCTTGATTGGCTCCCAGTATTGGCTTTTTGCAGGGTCCGGCTCCGCTTTTTCGTTGGCAAGTACCGGGGCACAAAATAACGCCAGGCAGATTGTGGCAATGACACAACGAAAGCGGACATTCATTTCGATATCTCCAAAAAAATTTAGAGGTCAAGCATACAGAGTATATACCTAGCGGGCGACCCGGATCCCCGGGTGACCAGGCTGCGCGGGGGCAAGTCGGCCCATTGAAGGAATGTGGCACCATCGCCGAATCATTCCCATTCCAGCTCGGTGTACGCAGACGTGACATTGCGACGATGGAAAAGTTCGAATTGCTGCCAGTTCTTTTCCTCCGAAAAGCCGACTTCGTCTACGGCCTGCTGCAGACTTTTCCGCGCCCGCAGCGAGGCGCGCGTCTCATTCAGAATCACCCGGAAATAGCGCTCCTGCGCGTCCAATGGCACCGGCCACTTCAGACTGCTGCGCCCGTGCCCCGCCACATGATGATCGGCCTCCATGCGGCGGAGTTCCGCCATCACAGACAGGAATCCGGTCAGGGTTCCATCGATGATCGGCGTATGGTCCACGAACAGCAAGTCCGCCAGCCACAAGGTTCGGGTGGCATGGTCAAATACCGTCAAATCATTGTCGGTGTGCGCAGGCGGCCAGGGTTTGACGGTCACGCGGCGGTCGCCCAGGTCAAATTCGACCGAATCCTTCAGCAGCAGGGTCGGCTTCACGATATCGGAACCAGCCGCGCTTTCGCCAAGATCCCGGCTCAACGAATTGGCATAGTTGCGCACCCTGAGAGAGAGCTGGCCGTGATAATTTTCATGGGCGACAAACACCGGCTTGTCCGCGACGAACGCCGCTGCGCCAAAAAAATGATCGGGATGCACATGGGTAAACACGACATAACAGATCGGAAGCTGGCTCACCCGCCGGATGGCGCTTCGGAGCGCCTCGCCAACCGCCCTCGAACCGCCGGCATCGACGACCAATATGCAACGGCTGCCAACGATGAAGCCGATGTTGGCGTTATCCCCCAAATTCTCGGCCGAGCGCTCTTCAAAGACTCCATAATGGACAAAGTTTCCCGGCGCGATTTCGACTACCGGAAACTCGATCGCCGTAGCGGCATGCCCGGCGCCAAAGAACATCAACAGGGTGGCAAGAATTCTGAGTCGCATTTTCCAGTACCGTATCGAATCCGAAGCATTCCATTTAAACAGAAAATCCGGAGACATTCCGGCTGGACTGGCCAAGATGTCCGATTCCATTGAATCCATGTATCGAGCAATGTGCAGGTTCGCCCGGCAACTCCTCTTCGTGGCGCTCTCAGGCATGGCGCCCACTTCCGTCTGGGCAGAACGACCCATCGAAGTGACCCGGGTCGCCGAAAACGTTTACGCGTTTGTCGGCGTCAACGCAGAAATCGCGCAGGAGAACCGGGGGTTTGTCGGCAACAGCGGATTCCTGGTCGGCTCCACGGGAGTGGTCGTGGTCAATACCGGCATTTCCGCCATGCACGGCCGCCGGATGCTGGCAGCCATTGCCAGGGTGACCGACAGGCCGGTTGTACTGGTGATTATTACTCATGCGATTCAGGAGTTCCTGTTCGGCAATGCCGCCTTTGAAGAACGCGGCATCCCGATTCTGGCGCACGAGGAAACGGAAAAATTGATGCGCGCGCGCTGTGAACATTGCCTGCAAGCCCTCCTCCCGTTGTTGGGAGACGAACTTCGCGGCACCCGCCTGGTCTTGCCCGGCACCCGGATCAGCATTGGCGGGCCGCTGGAGGCCGGCGGACGCAAGCTGGAAATTTTGCATTTCGGCTGGGCCAGCACGCCCGGCGACATTGCCGTGCTGGATCGGGAATCCGGCACCTTGTTTTCCGGTGGATTGGTTGCGACCGGGAGAATTCCGGAAATCCGCGACGCCGATTTTGATGGCTGGCAGCGCGCCCTGCAGGCCTTGCGCAAGTTGCCCGTCCGGCATCTGGTTCCCGGATACGGCCCGATTTCCGGCCCGCAGGCAATTGCCGGGACGCAGGATTACCTGCTAGCACTGGACCATCGCATCCGGGATCTTTATGGCAAAAACACCAGTCTGATCGAAACACTGGAGGCGGCCGAACTTCCCGCCTTCGCGAACAGGGCAATGTATACGCAGATTCACCGGCGCAATGTCCAGCACCGCTATCTGCAACTGGAAATCGAGGATTTGGGCGGCGATCCGCGTTCCACTGCCCTGCCGCAGTAGCAAGGCACCGATGATGACATCTGGCCGTCCCTCGCTCGTGGAACCTCGTTAGAATGCGTAGTTAATCATTACGCTGTTGAAAACATGGGCCATCGCCTTTCGAAAATCTACACCCGCACCGGCGATGCCGGCACCACCGGCCTCGGCGACGGTACGCGGGTCGCAAAAAACAGCCTGCGCATCGAGGCAATCGGTGCGGTGGACGAATTGAATGCCATGCTGGGTCTGCTGCTCGCCGAACCGGTGTCAAAAACAGTCGCCGACGTGCTGCTGGATGTGCAACACGATCTTTTTGACCTCGGGGGCGAACTGAGCATTCCGGGTTATCAGAGCCTGACCGGGCCACATGTCACACGGCTGGAAAAGCATCTGGACGACTGGAACGCAAATTTGCCGCCGCTCAAGGAATTTATTCTTCCCGGCGGTTCGCGTCCTTCGGCCGTTTGCCAGGTCGCGCGCACCGTTTGCCGCCGCGCCGAACGCCGGATTGTGGCGTTGGCAGGCGCCGAAACGCTTTCCCCTGTTTTGCAGCACTACCTGAACCGGCTGTCGGACCTGTTGTTCGTCTTGTGCCGGGTTTTGAATCGTGAAGCGGGCATCGACGACGTGTACTGGCAAAAAGGGAAGAATCGCGCCCATGGGCAATGACTCGCAGGCAATAGAGGATCTGGCCGGGCTGCTTTCGCGCTGCGCCTTGCGCGACCAACGCGCGTTTGCCACGTTATATCGTGCCAGCGCCGCGAAACTGTTTGCCGTCGCCGTACGTATCACAAGGCGGAGAGACTGGGCCGAGGACGTCTTGCAGGAGAGCTTCGTCAACATCTGGAACAACGCTGCAGGCTATAGCCAGGCCAAGAGCGCACCCATGACCTGGATGACGGCCATCGTGCGCAATCGGGCACTGGATTGGCTGCGGCGTCCACGCGAAACCGAATTGGGAGAGGAGCACGAGGAAATGATAGCGGCTCTGCCTGACGAAACCCCCGGGCCCGAGGCCTTGCTGATGAGCGCGCGCGATGCCGGCGCGCTGAACGAATGCATGAAACAACTGACCGAGGATCAGCAAAAAAGCATCATGCTCGCCTTTTTTCAGGGTCTTTCCCACGGCGAGCTGGCGCAGCAGATGCGAAAACCCCTGGGCACCGTCAAGACCTGGGTGCGGCGCGGCCTGGACAGGCTGAAATTGTGCCTGGACGCCCAGCAGAACTGAAACGGAACGCCATCATCAGTAAAGCGTCGCCATGAAATTCGCCAATCAGGAACTGCGCAGCAAACTGGCAGGCGAGTATGTGCTGGGCACCCTGTCGCCCCGCGCGCGGCTGCGATTTCAGGCAAAACTGCGGGAAAATCCGCAGTTGCGCCACGCCGTGGCAGATTGGGAGAAGCGGCTCACGCCCATGGCGGATGCCATCCCGGAAGTTGAACCGCCCGCGCGAGTCTGGCAAGCCATACAGGCCCGGACCTTTGGCCGGCAAACCCCTCGACAAGGCTGGTTTTCCAATCTGGCGTTCTGGCGGTTTTCTTCTGCTGCCTCCGGTCTGGCGGCATTGGGCTTGCTGATCGCGCTGGTCTTGCCCCGGCTCGAATCCGTCCCTGAGATTCCGGGAGCCCGGATGGTGGTCGTCATGAACGATGTCCAGACCAGCAAACCCGCCATGACTGCTGCGTGGGAACCAGGCGTGCAGGGGAAGCCTGGCGCCAGAATGATCCGGATCCGAGTGATCGGACATGCCGAAATGGCCCCCGGCACCTCCTGGGAATTGTGGATGCTCCCCGGTCCCAATCAAAAACCTGTCTCTCTCGGGTTGATCACGACGCATGAAACCCAGAACGTGCCGGTGCCTGCCGCACTGGCCGACATGCTGGACAATGCCGCAGGCCTCGCGATGAGTGTTGAGCCTTACGAGGGATCCCCCACCGGAGCGCCCACCGGGCCGGTACTCTACGCCGGGGAGTGCATCAAAACCTGACGTCTTTCGCCGCGCGTACCGCATCCAGGTTCATGCATATTTTCTCGGCGGCATCCAGGATTCTGGGTGTCTGCCGTGCAATCAGGTCCGCAGGTACCGAATAAACCCGACCGTCCCGGACCGCACGCAGGCTGGTATCTCCCCGCCAACTGGCTATGCCGGCGTCCGCCGCCTCGGACCCGGTGATGACCACCTGGGCATCGGCCCAATAGACTTGCTCTGCGGAGACAGCGGACGCCAGTTGCTGCAGATCAGCAAAAACATTGCGTCCCCCGCACAGACGAATCACTTCGCTGATCACGTGCCGGCGATTGACCGTGATCAACGGCTGATGCCAGATCTCGAACAACACCGACACAGGTGTCGCGGAAGCATATTTCCTGCGCAATGCCGAGGTCCGTGCGGTGTATGCCGCTGCCGCCCGCTCAGCCGTGACCGCCGTGGCGAACAATTCGCCGATCAGACGCAGGTGCCGTGCCACGTCCTCGAGTGTTTCGGGTTCCAGCACCAGCACCCGCAGACCCAACTTGCGCAGCCGGACAATGTCCGTAACACGGTTGCCACTGCCCCACGCCAGGACCAGATCGGGTCGCAAGGCCAGAACGGTTTCGAAGTCCAGGCTGGACGCATCGCCGATTTCCGGAATCGCAGCCGCGGCCGGCGGGTAGTCGCTGCCCCGTGTGACGCCCACAAGGAAATCACCAGCACCGGCGGCAAAAACCAGTTCCGTCAGGTGCGGCGCCAGCGCCACGGCACGCCGGGCAGCCGGTCGGGTCTTGACCGTCTGCCCGGCATCGTCGGTGATCTGGGCCAACAAAGGATCGACAGGGATTGCCAGGGGCAAGACGAGGGACATCGCTTCGACAATTCGTCGCGCGGCGAAGACCAGGAATGCGGGCACTGCTCCGCCTTGCGCGGCTAGCGCTCCATGTAGTGGAGCAAATTGGAACTTGTCTGCCGCAGGCGCTGCGACAACAGGGTGACCAGTTTGACCAGAATCTTGGCGCCCAGGCTGGGCTCCTCGAGGATGATCTGGACCATGTTGTCTCGCGAGAGTACGGCAAATGTCGTGGATTCCAGTCCCATGCAGGTCGCAAACCGGGGCTCGCCATCGATCATCGACATTTCGCCGAGGGTGGCGCCGGGTCCTACGGAAGTCATTGGTTGCAGATTGCCATGGGAATCCGTTTTCACGATTTCGATCTTGCCCTGGATGATGAGCAGCATGTAATCATCCACATCACCTTCGCGAATGATCATCTGGCCGGACTCCGCACGATAAATCTGCATGAAGGCCGTCAGGCGCTGGATATCTTCGCGGGTGAAATCGACGAAAAATTTCGAATGGCCGATCATGTCGAACACCTGCTGCGCCAGTGCGGTGCCTTCCCCGAGATGCTCCAGGGTGTTCAACAAGGCATTTTGCGGCGCTTGGGTGTCGGTATCGGCCATGATCGCGGAGTTGGGCATGGAATTGTTTGCCGGCGCAAACCCGCGCCGAAACAGGCGGAACCATTATGCTGGAGCGCAGGGCAACGGTAAACCCCGCGCAAAGGCGCCCTCAGGCGTGTGCGCCACCGGCTGCACGCCGGGCTCTTTCCACGCGCCGGATGTAAGCCTCCCTGGCAATGGCAACGTCATCCACAAAATGGGAAAGCTCGTCCAGACGCAGGGCCTGGGGACCATCCACCAGGGCCTTGGCCGGATGTGGGTGAAAATCCACCAGTACCATGTTGGCCCCGGCAAGCACGCCCTGCGCCGTGACATGCATGACATCAAGCAGGCCATCCGGCCCGGCCATGCGTGAGCCCACCGAGTGGCTGGGATCGATGCAAACCGGCATGCGGGTCAGCCTGCGCACAACCGGCACATGCGAGAAATCCACAAAATTCCGATGCGGGTCGCCAAGGTTGGTCTTCATGCCCCGCAATCCGAATATGACGCGGTGATTGCCCTCGCTGGCCAGATATTCGGCGGCATTCAGCGATTCATCCAGGGTGATGCCAAACCCGCGCTTGATCAGGACCGGGAACTCCTGTTGCCGGCCGACGATTTTGAGCAATTCAAAATTCTGGGTATTGCGGGTACCGATTTGCAGCATCACGCCGTTGGGGTACCCGGTTTGCCGCAGCGCGTCGCGGATTTCTTCCAGGTGCGACTCGTGCGTGATTTCCATCGCAATGACGCGGATATCGTATTTGCCGGCCAGTTCGAACACATAGGGCAGACAACTGCGGCCGTGCCCCTGAAACGCGTAGGGACTGGTTCTCGGCTTGTAGGCGCCCATGCGGGTGCAATGCTGGCCGCTTGCCCGCAAGGCTCGCATCATGATCTCCACATGCTCGGGGGTATCGACCGCGCACAGACCGGCGAAAATATGCAGCGTGTCCTGCCCGAATCGCAAGCCTCGGTAATCAAAGTGGGTGGGACGCGTGTCCCCCGGATGACGGCCCAGCACCCGGTATTCCTCCGAGACGCGGATGACCTTTTCCACGCCGGGCAGATTGGCCATGTCCTCGACGTCCAGCGACTTGGTGTTGCCGATGAGATAAATTTCGGTCACCGAACGCTCGGCACCCTGAATCTGGTGGACCCGAGTGCGGATATCGGCAAGGTCTGCGAGGGATTCCAGTAGTTGCCGATATGCGTCGCTATCTGGCGTTGCGCTGGCGCTGAGAATCAGAATCATGGGTCTTGGGTGACGGATGACGAGTGACGGAAAAACATCCTTCGGCGCCTCGAGCTGCTGATCAGGCGGTGCCGCCGACGGTCAGTGAATCGATACGCAATGTCGGCTGACCTACGCCAACAGGAACACTCTGCCCCTCCTTGCCGCAGGTTCCCACACCAGGATCGAGGCTCATGTCGTTGCCGATCATCGAGATCCTCGTCAAGACATCGGGACCGTTGCCGATCAGGGTTGCCCCCTTGACCGGGCGGCCCAATTTCCCGTTTTCGATCATGTAGGCTTCCGCAGCAGAGAACACAAACTTGCCGCTGACGATATCGACCTGCCCGCCGCCAAAATTCACTGCATAAAGGCCGCGCTTGACGGACGCCAGAATTTCTCCCGGATCCCGGTTCCCATTGTGCATGTAGGTGTTGGTCATGCGCGGCATGGGAATGTGCGCATAAGACTCGCGCCGCGCGTTGCCGGTTTGCGGCACACCCATAAGCCGCGCATTCAGGCTGTCCTGCATGTAGCCCTTGAGAATGCCGTCCTCGATCAGGACATTGTTCTGAGTGATGTGGCCTTCGTCGTCGATGTTGAGCGAACCCCGCCGACGGGCAAGCGTTCCATCGTCCACCACCGTGACGCCGGGGGCCGCAACCCGCTCTCCGATGCGACCACTGAACGCCGAACTGCCCTTGCGGTTGAAGTCGCCTTCCAGGCCGTGGCCGATGGCCTCGTGTAACAGAATTCCCGGCCATCCCGGCCCGAGCACCACCATCATTGCCCCGGCGGGCGCGGGCTGCGCGGAAAGATTGGTCAACGCCTGCTGAACAGCCTTGGCGGCGTAGTCTCGCAGCACGACATCGTTGAAGTTCTTGTAGTCGAATCGACCGCCCCCCCCGGCGCTGCCCTGCTCCCGGCGGCCCGCGTCCTCGACGATGACCTGCAGCGAGAGACGTGTCAGCGGCCGCACGTCGGCGGCCAGCATGCCGTCCGACCGGGCGATCAATACCACTTCGTACTCGCCGGCGAGCGTGGCGATGACCTGGCTGACACGCGGATCGATCGCGCGCGCCATGCCTTCCAGCCTCTCCAGCAGTTGCACCTTTTCGCGGTCCGAAAGACTGGCCAACGGGTCCAGTGCGCCGTACAGGTCCCGCCCCCCGTGGCGGCCTGCCAGGGGCACCGCCACCGATTGCCCCTGGCGGCCGATGGCGCGCGTGGCGAGGACCGCGGATTCCAGGGCACGCAAGCTGATGTCGTCGGAATAGGCGAATGCAGTTTTTTCGCCACTGACCGCACGCACGCCAACACCCTGATCGATATGGAAGCTGCCCGATTTCACGATGCCTTCTTCGAGACTCCAGCCTTCCGAACGCGAATACTGAAAATAGAAATCGGCGTAGTCCGCACCGCCGTCCATGGCCTGATTGAGCGCGCCGAACAGGTCGGCAGGTCGCAGTCCGTTCGGCGTCAGCAGCATGCTTTCGGCGAGCTGGCAGGCGATTTCCTGATTGTTGAAGGGATCGTTCGGCATGTTGGTCAGTATCCAGGAGTAATGGCGCTGCGCGTTCGGCCCGCCGGGGAAAAAATGTTTGCGATCAGCCTGGCACAAGCTTGTGACGACGGTTTCATAACCTGTGAATGGCCCGGTGCGACAGAGCCGGAAGACTCTTGCGCAAACTGGCCTGGTAGGCAGGATTCACCCAGGCGGAAACCACTCCCGATCCGCGCGGCAGCCGGTCCAGAATCGTGCCCCAGGGATCGACAATCATCGAATCGCCGTGGGTTTCACGTCCGCTCAAGTGATACCCTCCCTGGGCGGGTGCCAGCACATAGGCGAGATTTTCGATTGCGCGCGCACGCACGAGGGGTTCCCAATGCGCGCGCCCAGTGGTTTCCGTAAACGCGGAGGGAACGATGATGATGTCCACGTCCTTCATGGCCCGGTACAACTCGGGAAATCTCAGGTCATAACACACCGAAAGTCCCAAACGTCCGAATGGGGAATCCACCACTTTGACCTGTTTGCCGGGCTCGATGGTTCCGTCTTCGGAAAACTTCTCCTTGCCCAGGGCCAGGCTGAACAGGTGAATTTTGTCGTAGCGGGCGACCAGTTTGCCGTTGTCGTCGAAGACCTGGCAGGAGTTGTAAATCTTGCCTTCGGCGGCAGTCGCCATCGGAATCGCCGCCGCCACCAGCCAAATGTGCAGGCGTTTGGCGGTATCCGACAGGAACTGCTGAATCGGTCCGTCGCCTTCGTTTTCCCGCACTTTGACCTTGTCCGTCGGGCGCGAGCCCATGATCGCAAAATATTCCGGCAGGGCGACCAGCTTGGCGCCTTCCGCAGCCGCCATCTCGATCAGGCGTCCGGCCTCATTCAGATTGGCCGCAACACTCGGTCCGGAGGCCATCTGCACGCCGGCGATGCGAAAACTGCCCGGCAGACTGGCATGACCGGCGGCACGACTGCCGGTCGATCTAGGGCGAGCACGGCCAAAACTGGATTTGGAGGAAGTCACCATGTTGCAATTCGCAGAAAAATTGTCGAGGTGAATTGTAACCTTGCGGCCGCAAAATACTCAGCGTCCGCCCGCAGGCGGACCTGCGGCGGCCTGCTTGACCTGCTCCACGATCGGGACAGACCAGGTTCCGGTCACGGAATATTCGAAAGTGGCGAGTTGCCCGAGGGGGTCGTTTAGCGCTTTTTGCGCAATCAGGGCGGCGATGCCCACCACCGGATTGATGATGGCGCCCGCAACCGAAACGGTGTCCGACACCGATGGGGTGACCCGGATATTGAGATTCTGCGTTTCCGATGCCAGGCCCACCTGTCCCCGCATGGCTACTCGTGCCGCCGGCCCCTGCATCAGGAAATTGTCGGTCGTCGCAGCACCCAGGAAGAAGTCAACATCCGCCGCCACGGAATCGAAGGAATACCCCTTGTTGAAAACATCCTTGAAGTCCAGGCTGATTCGTCGGGGCAATGCCTGCAGACTCAGGATGCCCAGCAGCTTGGCGATTCCCGGTTCGATTTGCCGGAATCGTCCGTTTTTCGCCTCCAGACGGATTTTTCCGGACAGCGTCGGAACATCCAGCCGCATGAGGCCACCGGACCAGCGCAGCGGCCCTTTCACGGTGGCTTTGCCTCCGCGAACCGTGTCAGGCCAGCCCAGGCGGCCAAAAAATTTCCCCAGATCGGAGATGTCCAGCTGCACATCGACCTCGGTTCGCGCCGATTTTTCGAGAAACCACTTTCCAGTCAGGGAAAGTTTGCTGTCCGGATTGGCGATTTCCAGCTGCTTCAAATTCCATCCCGAAGGTTCGCGCTCCGCGCGCACGGCAACCCGTCCCAGCGCCTTGTCCTCGAATACGAAATCCTCCGCCGACAGGTCCAGAGACGGTAAACGTTGCTGCGCCGTCTGCAGAGGCGCTTCGGGCTCGATCTGACTGACCGGTCGCGGAATATGCAGTTGCGCCAGCCGCGCGACCACCTTTGTTTGCTCCCCGCTTTCCCAGTCCACTTCGCCGGCCACCTCGCGACCCGACAACGCCGCATGCCAGGCAGTCCCCA
>JBJXFN010000108.1:0-8565 GCA_046155535.1 Burkholderiales bacterium | reverse complement strand
GGGTTACTTGCTGCGGTATTAAATCCAAGGTGACTCGCCGCTTCCCAGCCTGTCAGTCGGCGTGGAAGGGGTTAAATCAAATGACCAGACTAAGCATGTAGGGCTATCTGTAGAGGACTTGCGGACGGCGGTTCGATTCCGCCCGCCTCCACCAAAAAATTAACGCCACCTTCGGGTGGCGTTGTTTTTTTGCGGACGGAATTGAACCGACGGGACGCGGGGTCCGAACGGACATGCGAAATGAACTGCTTCATTTCGCATGCCTTGAGGACGGCCCATGCATGCAGGCATGGGCGCGCCCTGCAAGGGCGATTCCCGCCGCCTCCACCAATTAAAAAGCCACCTCAAGGGTGGCTTTTTAATTGGTAGACGCACCAGGGTAGCGACGCGCTAGAGCGTACGGCAAAAGGGGGGGGTCGCCAAACCCTCGTCGCAACGAAGGCGATTGAGCCCCCGCCGGCTTTGGGATAGATTGATCGCTGGAGAAAAAGGGTGGTTGAATTTTGTATTCCCCAACCACGTGTCCAAGAGGTCGCTTACTGTTGTGGCGTGCCAGGGCTTGGCGAGCGCGCAGACTTCATCATTTTGCCGTCGCCTGCCGGGGCTTCATGCGCCATTTTTTTAAGGAGAAAAACAATGAAAAGCACACTCCGCAACGCAGTCTTCCCCGCATTGTTGGCTGCAACGCTCGCCGCCGCTGCGCCGCAAGCGGCGGCACAAGGTGACCGTGCCAAGGTCGGCGATTTGGTCGAATTCACGAGCGGCCTCGGACCGACGCTGGCTGAAATCGTGGAGGGTCCGGACCCTTCCGGCTACGTCGTCATAGCCGTTCCCACCGGCAAGCGACTTCCGGTCAACACACAGAAATTGCGCCTCATACAAAAGGCGGGCACTCCCAATGCGCCGATGCCGGTCGGTGAAGCCGTGAGGTGGACCGATGGCGGTGTGATGGAGAAGGGCAACGTGGTCAAGGTCAACGGCAACTGGTGTCAGGTGAAGACACCGAGCGCGACCACCGTCGGCTGGGTCGAATGCAAAGCGCTGCGCACTACCGCGCAAGCGGCCGTACCTGCGACGGAAAGCAGGCCAGCCAAGACCGCGGCGACTGCGAAGCCTGTTGCGGTCAAACTGCAGGGAAACTGGGAGAACGCGGACGGCACGGTGAAATTGGAATTCCAGGCGAGCAAAAAGTGCTATCTCTCTCTCGGCCCAATGACCAGCCCGTGCACTTACAAGCAAAGCGACAGCGGCGTGACGGTTACCTTCGCCGGGGAAGACATGGTCCTCGCCGTTAATGAAGACGGCTCGCTCAGCAGCGCAGATCCGGACGCCATGATGCCAATAAGGCTCAAAAGGAAGTAATTAAATTTCAGGGGGATGCAGTTAAAGTAATATTGCCGATACCCAGACAGAAAGACGTTCCTCCCTCAATCCCCCCCAAAGTCATTCGTGTACTCGCGTCCAACGCGAAGCCACGCGCCCAATACAACGCTCGAACGCAGCGCCCAGGTAGCAGCCGGGCACGCCCCTACACCAGCGTGCATGCGTTGGGTGCGCTTGACGTCAGCGGGTTCTTGAGATCGGCACCGAGCGCTGTTCTGAATGCGGTGGTGGCCAAAAAATCATCGCCGCCTTCACGATGGATTGATGGCTGACGAAAAAGGGTGTTCAAATTTCTTGCCCCCCCGCCGTACCGCTTGCGCTGTTCCTTGTCGAGGACGGGCCGTAACCCGTGCACCGTCTGAGCGCAGGGGCAGCGCCCGGCAGGCCGACGTTACGCCACGTGGCCAATGCCCTCGACGCGAACCAGGGATTTGGTTGTCGTCACCGATTCACGCAGCTTCTTCCATGGTTGATAGGCTTCGGACTTCTGGAAAGCCTCCAGCGCCGACTGGCTTGGCCATTTGAATATCACCACACGGGTCGGCTTCCAGTCGCCGGCAAGCACATCGACCTTGCCGTCACGCGTCAGGTACTCTCCCCCGGCGGCCTCCACCATCGGCTTGACGGCTTGCTTGTAGCGTTCATACGCCACCTTGTCATGAATTTCATTTTCCAGAATCAGATAAATCGACATGTCTTCTCTCCGCTATTTCATCAAAGTCAGAATGCCGTAAGGATACCGACGCGAAAACTGCGCCCCTCGCCAGCTTCGCGACAGATAGATCACTGGCGACAAGGGATGTCCGCATTTCTCGCTCGCTGCTCACTCTCTCCAGGATCGACGACGTCACTTACTTGATCAGATAACGCTTTACAGCGTCTTCGTTCCACTCGATGCCGTTGCCAGGTCGATCGGGAATTTGCACATGACCGTCCTTGACCTCGACCGGGTGCGCGAGAATCGCTGCGCCCCAATCCATGTATTCCAGCCAGTGACAGGTCGGCGTTGCGCCCAGTAAATGCACGCTGATTTCCGGGAACAGATGGCTGGACATGTCGATGGAATGCGTGTGGGCCAACGCAGCGGCACGCATCCAGCCGGTCACGCCACCAATCCGCTGCACATCGGGCATGTAAAAGTCCCCCGCTCCGGCGTCAATCGCTTTTTGCATTTCCAGGTTGTTTAACAGGTTTTCGCCGATCTGCAGGGGGGTTGCGATTTCCGCGGCGATTCTTGCGCAACTGGCGTAATCGTCATGCCGGACCGGATCCTCGATCCAATACAGGCCTTCGTCATCGAGTACGCGGCAGCGACGCAGGGCCTCGTTGAGATTCAGCGACTGGTTGAAGTCGGCCATCAGCAAAACATCGTCTCCGATGCGTTTTTTCACGGCTCGCACCGCGGCCAGGTCGTCGGCAAAATTGGCGCGCCCGATCCGCATCTTGACCGCCTTGAAATTTCCCTCTGCGAGCAGCTGGTCGGCCTGGTCCGGCAGGGTTGCGGCCGTCTCGTTGGCCCACAATCCGCAGCTGTTGTAGGCGCGAATCGGTTTGACTTCGCCACCCAGCGAGCGCACCAGCGGCATGCCCTGCGATTTCGTCAGCGCATCCCACGCTGCCATGTCAACACCTGCCAGGGCTTGCCCGAGAATCCCGTGGCTGTCGTAGACCGTGAAATGCCTGCGCAACTTCGCCTCGATCGCCAGTGGCGCAACCTTGTCACCGCGTATCAATTCCGCCAACGCGTTGACGCATTCGACAGTCGGTTTCAGCATGGCAGCCGAAAATGTAAACAGGTACGCGTGTCCTGTGAGGCCGGCATCGGTTTCCAGGTCAATCAATACCAGCGCCGCCTCGCCGATTGCGCCGCTCGCCGGCTTGGGCGGGCGCTTCATCGGCAAAGAGACGGCCCGCGCGTTCAGTTTCGTGATTTTTAGCGTCACAATGTGTTCCTCGTGTTAGGGTCTTGTATAGGGTCTGGCGTCAGACCCGTGCTTCGGCGGGTCGACCGTTTTCGAACAAAGTCAGTGCCGCGTGGACGAACTGGTTCGCCGGTGTCGCAACGCCCAACTCCCTGCCAAGCGTGGCAACGGTGCTCGCAAGCCACGGTAGCTCCAGACGGTTGCCGCGTTGCAGGTCACCGCACATGGAGGCCACCATCGTCGGTGGCATGCCCTCTATCGACGACATCTGTTTGTCGCCAATATCCTGCGGGAGCTTCGCGCCTTTGGCCCGTGCAACAGCAATGACTTCATCCATGACCTGCCGCAACAGCGCGCGGGTCGCCGGGTTTGCACGTATCGGTCCAATGGGCATCCGGCATAACGAAGTCATTGACGACATCGTGACCAGCAGCACGAACTTTTGCCAGATTGCCGTGCGAATGTCATCGGTGAGTTTCGCCTGAATGCCGGCATCGGTACAGGCCTTGAGCAGCGAATTTGCGCGGTTCGAGGACGAGCCGTCGAGTTCGCCAAACACCAGACTTGCCATCTGGCCGTTGTGGCGGATGACGCCTGGCTCTTCAATCAGTGCGGCAATCGCGGAGACACCTCCCATTGTGTGCCTGTCTCCGTACACCCGCGAGATCACGTCGGCGGCAACAATTCCATTCTGGAACGAAACGACGGCCGTATCGGGCCCGACCAGCGGTTTGGCGGCGGCTACCGCTTCTTCCGTCGACCAGAGCTTTACCGCAATCATGGCAACGTCCACAGGGCCTATGGTTGCCGTATCCTCGGTGCATTTGGGATTGGCAAGACGCATGTCTCCCAGCGCGGAATAGACTTGAAGGCCGTTTTTTTTCATGGCTTGCAGATGCGCGCCCCGTGCGACAAACGTGACGTCGTTCCCTGCGGCGGCCAGCCTCGCACCGAAGTAGCCGCCAACGCCGCCACTTCCGATAACTGCAATCTTCATCAATGATTTCCTCGGATATGTTATAGCGGCTTCACGGCCGCCACGTCGTTAGCATTCTATATGCGGCCGGCCGTGCCGGAGCATCTGTCAGGCGATCGCCGCCACGAAGACACCAAATGGGGACCGGACTTCCCCCGATCCTTCCAGGCAGGATCATGAACCGCCCTCGTAACGCCGCGAATCACTCAAACAACATCGCGCTGAATTTTTCCAGCAACTGGCTTGAGGCGCGGCGCGCGACCACGTAGCGAACATGGTCCCCGTTATCCGTCTCCGGTGAGACTTCGATACTCCAGAGGCCGGCGACCTGGTTGGGCAACATGGAGTAACGGATATCGGAAATGCGGTTGGCGTGCCCCGGCTCCAGCGCCACGTAGCCATTTGAAAACCAGCGAAAGCGCTCTATGTCGCGGGCCTGCTGTGACTGGTGATCGAGCCACGGGAAGTCGCGCTCAAGATCCAACTTCGGTACCGAGGCCCCAGAGTAAATTTTGGCGTGCTTCACCACCCGGACGGCGTCGACGTAATAGCGATCATCCTGTTCATAAACGGTCTTCCAGAGGATCAGGTTGCCCAGGCTGGGCTTGGCCTCCAGGTGCAGGGGCTCGTGACCACGAGATCGTGCCAGCTCCCAGCCCACCGCTTCGGCGCGGTCACGCTGCACCATTCCGATCACCGGGTAGGCAATTGCCCAGGCGAGCGCGATCCTGGCCAGCACCGCGTTGCGCCGGAAAACCGAGACCACAATCAACAGCAATATCGGAAGGGTAAACAACGGGTCGATGATCGACACAACATTCCAGGCGATCCGGGCATCGCTGAAAGGCCAGAACAACTGGGTGCCATAAGTGGTGCAAGCATCCAGCAGCGCGTGCGTCGCATAACCCAAAGTCGCATAAATAACGCTGCGTTGCAGCGTGAGGCCGCGACGTTTGCCAAACAGCAGATACAGCAACGCGCCGCAGAGAAATCCGCCAAAAGGGATAAAGATCAGGGAGTGGGTGAACTGGCGGTGGAACTCCAGGAACAACAACGGATCCGTGCTGGATTGAATGAACACGTCGAGGTCGGGCGCCATGCCGGCAAGAAACCCGAACAGTCCTGCGATGCGGGCATGCACCGGCGGGGCCACCGATTTCGGTGCGGCGGCGCCCAGCACGCCCTGACTCAGTGGATCCATATCAATATTTTTCGCCTGGTTCTTGCCGGGTGAGCGCGAAGCCCCTCGTTCCCTCTTTCCGAGGTTTACGCGTCACGGAATTTACCACGTCCGGTTGTAGTTCACGCTTGAGCGGAAACCGGGCCTATGGTGGCGAACACGTTTGTGCGTCAGGCCCCGCGACTGTACGACACGACGATACAATGCCGCGCGAGACACTCCAACGAACGACATTGTTTAGCCAAAGGGATGCATATTGAACATCGAAGAAGCCATTGCCAGCCGCCGGTCCGTGCGCGCCTTTAAGTCCGACCCGGTGGCAAAAGAAACCGTGGCACGGATCCTCGAGGTCGCAAGCCGCGCACCCAGCGGCACCAACATCCAACCCTGGCACGTGCATGTGTTCACCGGCGATGCCTTGACCGCGCTTTGCGATGTTGTGCTGGATGCGTTCTGGAACGAACCGGAGAAACACCGCAACGATCGCCCGCATTACCTTGAAAAAATGCGCGAGCCTTATCTCGCGCGACGCCGCAAGGTCGGCTGGGATCTTTATGGCCTGGCGGGAATCGCAAAAGGGGATCGCGAGAAAACGCGGGCGTTTCATTCGCGCAATTACCGGTTTTTCAACGCCCCTGTCGGACTGATTTTTACCATCGACCGCGACATGGGATGGATGAGCTGGCTGGACTACGGCATGTTCATGCAGAACATCTGCCTCGCGGCGCGTGGGCATAGATTGCACACCTGCCCCCAGGCAGCATGGGCCACTTACCACGTTGTGATCGAAAAACATCTCGACCTGCCCGCGGAGCAACTCGTCCATTGCGGGATGGGTCTGGGCTTCGAGGACCCCACGGCCGAAGTCAACAAACTTGTGACCATGCGAGAGCCACTCGAAACATTCGTGACTTTTCACGAGGGTTAGCCGCCGGCAGCGTAGAAATCGCGGCCCACGAGGCGACACGGAAGCGGTTCGCCTCGGCTCCCCGCTCCCGCACCAGAACCCGGTGACAACGCGCCTCAGCGCGCCGTCACACGCTCAAGACTGAATTATTCCGCCATCCACGTCGACCGTCGTGCCGGTCACGAAGTCGTTCTGGATCACAAACAATATGCCCTGCGCCACATCGTCCGCAGACCCTGCCCGCGGGATGATGTTGTTGGCCGTTATGTTGGCATAGAACTTGGCCCGTTCTTCACCCTTGAGACCAACCATCGGCGTATCGATCACGCCCGGCGAAACGATGTTGATGCGCTTGGGCGCAAGCTCGCGCGTGACGGCGCGAACAAACGCTTCCACGGCACCGCCCACCGAACCGATCGCCACCTGCCCCGGTCGCGGCTTGCGTGCCGGCGAGCCGCTCACCAACACGATTGTGCCGTCATTCGCCAAATACTCCGCACCGAACCGCACGACATTGGTGTAACCCCAGAGCTTGGCGAATGAAGCCTGATAACCATCCATATCCATTTGCAGGAACGGACCCACCGCGCGTGGGCCGCCGGTCGCCGCATTCACCAGAATGTCATACGGCGCACACGCCTTGAGCAATGCCTGCACTGCCTTGCGGTCGAGCACGTCGCATTGTTTCAAGGTGATACCCGCCGGCAGCTGACCTGCCTTCTCCGGGCTGCGGCTCACCGCAATGACCTCTGCTCCCAGTGTAACGAGCCGTTTTGCCGCGGCAAGGCCGATACCCGAGGTTCCGCCAAAAATGACTGCTTTTTTTCCCGCGACGTTCATTTTTTGTCTGTCCCTTTGTTGATTGTCAGTTGGTGTTATTCAGGCACGGTGAAGACACAAAAACTTTTTGGCGTTCCCGAAACCTTTTCAGCCAAGGCCGTGACGACACCGTGCGCCGGCACATGGTCTCACGCCGTAACCGCCGTCCCTTCTGTGGGAGCAGCCCGCCCTCGGCGTAGGTCACTTCGACGGCAGCGATTTGATGTAGAGGGCCATCGCTTCGACTTCCTCGGGTTTCAGCATTTTCTTGAAAGAAGGCATCAACCCGCTCTTGCCGTCGAGGATGCGATTCTTCACGCCGTCATGGTCGAGCTTGGTGCCCGCTAACTTGGGACCCCCGCCGCGCCCGCCCATCGCCATACCGAAGTCGCCGTGGCACAAGCCGCACTGGGAGGCGAATACTTTCTTCACATCGATACCGGTGTCTGTCTTGACTTTGACCATGACGGCATCGGCGTCCGCATTGGCCAGCGTCTGCGGCGACCACGAGGCGAGTCCGGCCAGCACCGCAAAAGCCACAGCACCCGATAAGTATCTGAAACAAAATGTCGGCATAGCAATCTTTCCAATTGATTGTTCGAGGCATGGATCCCTGGCTGCGCGGCCCCCGATATCCGCGAAACCAATTTCGTTCACAGCGGCGGCATTCTACTGAAATGGCGGCCGGTTTGTGGAAGCAAGGTACATCCCGTTCTGTCTTCCACGTGATTATGCATTTAACGTCCCTGTTCCCTTTCGGTGCACCGCCCCCCCGCTAAAATCTGCTTGGCAGGCCCCGCCATCATGCATCCGTGCAGTAATGTGGCCTTCCTCATCACATTGCCCGGAATTGTCGCGCTGACATTTGCGGACCGTCGGGAGTGGACCGTCGGTTGTCACTGGTCGTTTGTGATGGCCATTGTTGCGGTCGGTGTCGGCATGTGCGCTTTCGGACTCTCGCGCAGGCGCCGGGAAGGTCGCATCCAGTCCGGATTTCTCGCAGGCGCGCGAGCTAGTGGCGCGCGTCGGCGAGGATCAGTTCGGCGGCGCGTTCGGCCACCACGAACACGGTGGCCTGGGTGTTGCCCGAGACCATGCTCGGAATGACCGAGGCATCTGCCACCCGCAAACCGGAGAGTCCGCGAACACGCAGTTGTGGATCGGTGACAGCGGTGGCGTCCGATCCCATGCGACAGGTGCCCACGGGGTGATAAATGGTTTGCGCGTTGATGCGGCCGAAGTCCAGCCACGCGTCGTCCGACTGGACCTTTTCACCCGGTGTGAGCTCGAAGGCCACGTAGCGCTTCAGCGCCGGGCGGTCGACGATGCGGCGGGCGATTTTCATGGCCTCCACCAGACAGCGCTGATCTTCCGGGTG
>JBJXFN010000102.1:0-18824 GCA_046155535.1 Burkholderiales bacterium | reverse complement strand
GCGTCGATCAGGCGCCGGGAAATGCTGATTTTCCCCGGCAGCATCTGCGGCAGGCGTTCCGGAGAGAACCAGTCCGCCGCTTCGATCTCGGCGGGATCAGGGGTGATTTCGCCGCTGACGTAGTCGGCGTTGAACGCGATCATCAGGGAGTGCGGGAAGGGCCAGGGCTGGCTCGCGAAGTAGCGGACGTTCGCCACTTCGATGCCCACTTCTTCGCGCACCTCCCGGATCAGGGTCTGTTCCAGGGTCTCACCCGGCTCGACGAAACCCGCGAGCGCACTGTACATGCCGGGAGCAAAATGCGGCGACCTGCCCAGCAGGAATTCCCGTCCGCGCCGTACCAGCGCCATGATCGCCGGTGCGATGCGTGGATAGTGAACCTGCTTGCAAGCGGGGCATTGCCGCGCCCGCTCGTTTGGCTTGAGTTGTGTTGGCGTGCCGCAGCGGCCGCAAAACTGGTGCGAGCGGTCCCAGTCGATGATCTGAAACGCGCGTCCCGCGAGGGCGAACAGCGCGTCATCGATGGCGCCGAACAAGGCGCGCAATCCCGACAGTCGCATGCCATCCGGCAGTGCTGCGCCACTTTCGAGTTCGCAGGCAAAACAATGCTGAGCGCCGAGCATGCCCAGATACTGACTGCGCCTGGCAACAATGCCAACATCTTGCGGGTGGGCCGCCAGCGGTACGGTGGCGCCTTGCTCCCCCTGCGCCACCAATACCTGTGCTTCCTGAAACGCGAACCACAACGCGGGCCCGGTCCGATCAGCCGGCGGAGAAACCAGCGCGGTAAACCGGTCGGGCGTGGACAGGATCATGCGGATTTTTTCGGCAGATAAAGATCGGTAATGCTGCCTTCGGCGATTTCGGCCGCGAACATTACGGTTTCCGAAAGCGTCGGATGGGCATGGATCGTCAGCGCGAGATCCGCTGTGTCCGCCCCCATTTCCAATGCCAGCACGGTTTCGGCGACCAGTTCGCCGGCGTTCGGTCCGACAATGCCGGCGCCCAGAACGCGCCGGGTTTTCTTGTCCAGGATCAGCTTTGTGAGGCCTTCGTCACGCGCCATGGCGCGCGCGCGTCCGCTCGCGGCCCAGGGGAAACTCGCTTTTTCAATTTCGAGTCCCTGCGCCTTGGCCTGGGTTTCGGTCAGGCCCATCCAGGCAATTTCCGGATCGGTGTACGCGACGGAGGGGATCGTGCGCGCGTCGAAACTCGCCTTGTGGCCCGCGAGAACTTCCGCCGCGATCTTTCCCTCGTAACTGGCCTTGTGCGCCAGCATCGGTTCGCCAACGATGTCGCCGATGGCGAAAATGTGCGGGACATTGGTGCGCATCTGCTTGTCCACCGGAATGAATCCGCGATCGCTGACATTCACGCCGGCCGCCGCGGCGCCGATTGCATTGCCGTTCGGGCGTCTGCCCACGGCCAGCAGCACGCGGTCGTAGACCTGTGGCGCGGGCGCATTCTCGCCTTCGAAGGTGGCTTTCAGTCCGTCCTTCTGCGCCTCCAGCCTGGTGACTTTGGTCTTGAGGTAAATGCCTTCATATCGTTTCTCGATGCGCTTTTGCAAAGGGCGGATCAGGTCGCGGTCGGCGCCCGGGATCAGCCCATCGAGTAATTCCACTACAGTGACCTTTGCGCCCAGCCCGTCGTATACACAGGCCATCTCCAGGCCGATGATGCCGCCGCCGATCACCAGCAGGCGCTTGGGGACTTCTGCCAGCTGCAACGCCGCGGTCGAGTCCATGAGGCGCGGATCGTCATAGGGTAGCCCGGGAATTCTCGCCGACTGCGAGCCGGCGGCGATGATGGCGTGATCGAAGGACACCTTCTTGATGCCATCGGGTGTTTTCACTTCGATCATGTGCGCCGACGTGAACGTGCCGACACCTTGCACGACAGTCACTTTGCGCTGCTTTGCGAGGCCGGCAAGTCCGCGAATGGATTTTTCCACCACTCCGTTTTTCCAGTCGCGCAATTTGCCCAGTTCGATTTTCGGCTTTCCGAACACGAGTCCGAAATGGCTCATTTCCTCGGCTTCCGCCGCCACGCGCGCAGCATGCAGCAGGGCTTTGGACGGAATGCACCCGACGTTCAAACACACGCCGCCCAGCACCGCATAACGCTCGATCAGCACTGTTTGTTTGCCAAGATCGGCGGCCCGAAACGCGGCTGTATATCCGCCGGGACCGGAGCCCAGCACGACCACCTCGGCGTGCAGATCGCCTTTGACGACCGCGCCTGCGGAACCTTTTGTCACGGTGGTGGGAGGACTCACCGGCGTTGCCGGTTTGGGTGCCTCTGTGCGCGCGGCGGGCGCTTCGGCTTTGGCGGCCGCGCCTTCCAATAGCAGAATCAGGCTGCCTTCAGAAACCTTGTCGCCGACCTTGACCCGCAAATCTTTCACCACACCGGCAGCGGGCGCCGGCACTTCCATGGTCGCCTTGTCGGATTCGAGCGTGATGAGCGCGTCTTCGGCCTTCACTTGATCGCCGGGCTTGACCAGTAATTCGATGACGGGAATGTTCTTGAAATCGCCGATATCGGGGACTTTGACCTCAATCAGGTTGCTCATGCCGTTCCTTTGGTTTTTTTCGATTGCACGGCCGGCGATGGCGCCGGCCGAGATGTTATTCGCGGATATGGCCGTCGCCGAAGACGACGAATTTCAGGGAGGTCAAACCTTCCAGTCCCACCGGACCGCGGGCGTGCAGCTTGTCGGTGGAGATGCCGATTTCCGCGCCCAGTCCGAATTCGAAGCCATCGGCGAATCGGGTCGAAGCATTGACCATGACGGAAGCCGAATCGACTTCACGCAGAAATCGGCGCGCCCGGGTCAAGTCCTCGGTGACGATGGCATCGGTATGCTGGGAGCCGTACAGGCTGATGTGATCCATTGCCTGGTCGAGATCGTCAACGATGCGCACTGCGAGGATGGGTCCAAGATACTCCGTGTACCAGTCTTCCTCGGTGGCCGCCTTCATGGCCGGCACCAATGCGCGGGCACGCGAATCGCCGCGCAACTCGATGCCTTTTTGCAGATAAATATTCGCCAGACGCGGCAGGATTTCTGCGGCGATCTCCTGGTGCACCAGCAGCGTTTCCATGGTGTTGCAGGTTCCCAGCCGCTGGGTCTTGGCGTTATCCGCGATGCGGACCGCCTTGTCGGGATTCGCGCGGGAGTCGATAAAGACGTGGCAAACACCGTCGAGATGTTTTAGCACCGGAATCCGCGACTCGGCGCTGACGCGCTCGATGAGTCCCTTGCCGCCGCGGGGCACGATGATGTCCACATAATCCTTCATGGTGAGCAGTTCCCCCACCGCCGCGCGATCCGTGGTCTCGATCACCTGCACCGCGTGATCCGGCAGCCCCGCGCTGCGCAGGCCTTCGCGCACACAAGCACCCACTGCCTGGTTGGAATGAATCGCTTCCGAGCCGCCGCGCAGGATCGCGGCATTGCCCGATTTCAGGCACAAACCTGCAGCATCCGCCGTGACGTTGGGGCGCGCTTCATAAATGATGCCGATGACGCCCAGGGGAACGCGCATCCTGCCGACCTGGATGCCGGAGGGCCGGTAATTCAGGTCACTGATGGCGCCGATCGGATCGGGCAGCCGGGCAATCTGGCGCAGCCCCTCGGCCATGGCGTCGATATTTTTTTGTGTCAACGTGAGCCGGTCGAGCAGCGCGGCATCGAGATTTTTAGCGCGTGCCGCGGCGAGGTCCAGACGATTGGCGTCCAGCAGCTTGGCGGCGTCACGCGTGATGGCCTGTGCCATCGCCATCAGGGCATCGTTCTTGGTGGCGGTTTCCGATCGGGCCAGGATGCGAGAGGCGTCGCGGGCCGAGCGGCCCACGGCATGCATGTAAGACTGAATGTCCATCGGGGCGGAGAATCCTCAAACTTTGTCGCGAATTTTACCCCCCTTTTGTGCGTCCGACGGGTGCATCGGGCAGCGGCATCAGGCCCAGGCCGAGTTCGCGCATGGCGTCCCACACATCGCCATGGTGGAGTCCCTTGATCATGCGGTCGATCTGCGCCGCGTGCCGCAGCGCGGAGAACAGACTGTCGAGCGCCAGCCTGCGCAGGGCCGCCGGCATCCATTCCTGCCGCGGGCCCCAGACCCTGGCGTTGCGCATGGCTTCGGCCAGTGCTTCGCCTGACTGCATTGCCGATTTGACCCGTGCCAGCGCGCGAATTTCCTCCGCGAGCGCCCACAACAGAAGTGGCGGCGCCGTGCCTTCCAAACGCAAGCCTTCCATCATCCTGACGAAACGGGCGCGATCGCCCTGCAGCAGCGCCGCACCAATGTCGAAGACATCGAAACGCGCCACGTCCAGCACCGCATTCCTGACTTCGTCGAATTGCAGTGGACCGGCCGGAAACAACAGGGCGAGTTTCTGTACTTCCTGGCTCGCCGCCATCAGATTGCCTTCCACCCGGCTGGCGAGAAATTCGGTGGTGCGGCCGTCAGCCTGCTGACCGTTGAGCGCGAGTCGGCCGGAGAGCCAGTTGCCCAGTCGTTCCCGGCGGATTTTGGCGGCGTGCACGGCGACACCGGCGTGCTCGAGCGATTCGAACCATTTGGAGGCGAGGCTCAGGCGATCCAGTTGCGGCAGGCTGATCAACACCAGCGTATCTTCAGGCGGCGACGCAGCGAGCGCCTGCAGGGCTTCCGAGCCCGCTTTTCCGGGTTTGCCGGAGGGAATGCGCAAGTCCAGCAGGCGGCGGGTGGCGAACAAGGACAGATTGTTCCCCATCATCAGCATTTCGCCCCAGTCGAAATGGGTGTCCGCAACGAGCACACGCCGCTCGGAAATTCCCTCTGTGCGAGCCTTGGCGCGAATCCGGTCTGCGGCCTCCAGGGCCAGCAGCAATTCCTCGCCGTACACCACGTACAAGGTCTTGAGTCCGCGACCCAGATGTTGGGGAAGCTGTTCGGAATCGATGCGCAAGAGGGTCAGCGCCGGCGCGGACTGTTCAACTGAGCGCCGGCCTCGACGATCTTGAGGCGGATGAACTCGCGCAGCGCGGGCGGCATGCGCATGGCCCGCGCGTCGAATTCCCTGGCAATCCGGGAGCCGGCAAAGCGGCCTCCCTCGGTCATGACAGGCGCCATTTTGTGTCCCGGCCGGGATTCGCCGTCGTCGATCCGGCGATGGCGCAGGCCGCTGTCCAGGCGCCACTCCAGCACGCGTTCATGGTGAAGCCGGTCGTAACACAACTGGAACGCGCTGACTTGTTGCGTGGCGTCCGACCATACGAACAGATCGAAGTAATCGTCCTGGAACCACTGGCGCCACTGCGTGCTGTCGTCCTGGCGGACGCCGCGAATTTCTTCCAACACGCAGTACGCCTCACCGGTTCATCCGGGCCAGCAGTTGTTCGAGTTTGTCCGGATCGTCGCTGCGCAGCATTTTTTGCGTCAGCAACTTGATTTCGCGCAGATCGGTTTGCAACACCTGCTGCTTGACGCTAAGCAGGTAGGCCGGGTGCATGGAGAACTGGCGCAAGCCGAAGCCGAGCAGAATCCGGGTTAGGCGCACGTCGCCGGCCATTTCCCCGCACACCGCCACCGGCACCCCGGCACGATCGGCGCCGCGGATGATCTGGGCCACCAGGTTGAGCACCGCCGGGTGCAGCGGATCGTACAGATGGGCCACCGTATCGTCGGCGCGGTCAATCGCCAGGGTGTACTGAATCAGATCGTTGGTGCCGATGGACAGAAAATCCAGTTTGCGGGTAAACGTGGACAAGGAAAGCGCGGCCGCCGGCACTTCGATCATGCCGCCAATGGGAATTGTCCTGTCATAACCGATACCGTCCTGGTCGAGGCTGGTTTTCGCTTCCCCGATCAGATGCAAGGTCTGGCGCAGTTCGTAAGCCGTGGACAGCATCGGGATCAACAGCCGCACCTTGCCGTAATGCGAGGCACGCAGGATCGCGCGAAGCTGGCGGTGAAACATCTGCGGCTCCGCCAGGCAGAGGCGGATCGCCCGCAGACCCAGCGCGGGATTGGGCGCCACCCGTTCCGCCGCATCGATGCTCTTGTCGGCACCGAGGTCGAAGGTGCGTATTGTGACCGGACGACCGTCCATTTCTTCCACGGTGCGGCGGTAGGCTTCGAACTGCTCGTCCTCGCTGGGCAGATCCCCCCGGTTCAGGAACAGGAATTCCGTCCGGAACAGGCCGACCCCGTCTGCGCCGTTTTCCGTTGCGTCGGCCACATCGCCCGGCAGTTCGATGTTGGCGTGCAATTCCACCGCCGCACCGTCCAGCGTCGTGGTGCGGGTTTTCTTCAGCCGCTTGAGCTTGAGACGCTCGAGGTCCCATTGTTCCTGACGCAGCTTGTATTCCGCGAGCACTGTCTTGTCGGGATTGACAATGACCACGCCGTGCGTGCCATCGACAATCAGCACTTCGTTCTCGCGGATCAGCGAACGCGCCTGGTGCAGTGCCACCACGGAAGGAATATTCAGGCTGCGCGCGACGATGGCGGTGTGCGAGGTGGCGCCGCCCAGATCGGTGATGAAACTGGCGAAGTGATGGCCCTTGAACAGGATGACGTCGGCAGGCGAGAGGTCGTGCGCCACCAGAATGGTGTTTTCCTCCGGCGCGCTGTGCGCCAGAACCTGCCCTGGCTGGCCCATCAGCGCCTTCAGGACCCGTTCGCCGACCTGGATCACGTCCGCCTTGCGTTCGCTGATGTAGCTGTCCTCGATGCTCTCGAATTGTGCGATCAAGGCGTCCATCTGCAACTTGAGCGCCCACTCGGCGTTGCAACGCTGGGCCTCGATCAGGTTCCTGGGCACCTGGGACAGGGTGGCGTCGTCCAGAATCATCCTGTGCAGATTCAGGAACGCTTCGAACTCGGCGGGCGCGCCAGCGGGAATGTGCTGGCTCAGGCTGGCCAGTTCGTTGCGGGCTGTGAGCACCGCCGCGTCGAATCGTGCTGTTTCCTGGGCAACCCGGTCTGCGGCGATGTCGTAATGCACCACTTCGAGTTGCGTGTGGGACACCAGCTGGGCATGCCCGATCGCAATGCCGCCAGAAACGCCGATGCCGTGGATGGTGAAACTCATGGCCAGTGACGAGTGACAGGTGACAAGTGACGGGTCAGCCGGCGATCAGGATCGAGAGAGTTGTTCCCGTCGCTTGTCACGCGTCACCCGCCACGGAATCATTCCCCTTCTCCAAACTTGCCGTTGATCAGTTCGACCAACGCGGACATGGCCTCCATCTCATCGGTGCCGCGGGTTTCCAGAGTCACCGTCGCGCCGCGGGCCGCGGCCAGCATCATCACACCCATGATGCTTTTCGCATTGACCTTGCGGCCATCGCGCGCAATCCAGACTTCCGACAGGAAGGACCCGGCAGTCTGGGTGAGTTTTGCCGAAGCCCGGGCATGCAGCCCGAGTTTGTTGATGATTTCAATTTCCCGTTGTTGCATTTTTTTCCATGGGTGAGGGCATCTTCACGACCCCTTCCATGCCTCCCGACACTGCCTTGGCCAGGACGGTTTTCAGCGGTTCATTGCGGTAAGTCAATGCGCGCACCAGCATCGGCAGGCTCACGCCTGCAATGCCCTCGATGCGTCCGGCCGTCAGCAGGCGGCAGGCGAGGTTGCAAGGCGTTGCGCCAAACACGTCCGAGAACACCAGAACGCCAGCGCCCTGATCCAGACTCTTTGCGATCCGCCGGGCTTCGGCGAGAAGTTTCTGCGGATCGTCGTCGATGCTCACGCCAATTTGCGCCAGTTGCGGCGGCCGCCCGCCCATCACATGGGTGGCGCACTGGATGAGGCTTTCGCCAAGCGAGCCGTGGGCAACAATCAGGATTCCTACCATAGTGACCTTCGAAAGTGGACAGGGACCGTCTTGCGAATTCTACCTTTGCAGGCGGCTGGGTGAACGGTGATCGGTAAACGGTGAATGGTGAACGGTCAAGAAACATACCCAGCGTACTTCTGAGCCGTTCACTATTCACCGTCAACCATTCACCTTCTTTTCCAGCGCATCGATCATCATGCCGGCCACGTTGAACCCGGTCTGGTCGGTGATCTCCCGCATGCAGGTGGGGCTGGTTACGTTGACTTCGGTCAGATAATCGCCAATCACATCCAGGCCCACCAGTATCAGGCCGGCAGCTTTCAGGCGCGGCCCGAGCGCGCGCGCGATTTCCAGGTCGCGCGCCGACAGGGACTGCGCGACGCCGGTGCCGCCAGCGGCGAGGTTTCCCCGCGTCTCGCCCGGCTTGGGAATCCTCGCCAGCGCGTAAGGCACCGGCTCGCCGTCGATGAGGAGTACACGTTTGTCGCCCTTGGCGATCTCCGGTATGTAGCGTTGCGCCATGATCGTGCGCCGCCCGTAATGGGTAAGGGTCTCGATCACCACGCCGATATTGTGGTCCCGGCTGTGAAGCCGGAACACGGACGTGCCACCCATGCCATCCAGCGGTTTGAGGATGATGTCGCCGTGTTCGGCAAGAAAATCGCGGATGCGCGCTTCCTCGCGGGTCACCAGCGAGGGCGCGGTGAATTCAGCGAATTTCGCAATCGCGAGTTTTTCGTTGTGGTCGCGCACCGCACGCGGACTGTTCACCACGCGGGCGCCGTGCTGTTCCGCCAGTTCCAGAAGATAGGTGCTGTACACGTACTCCATGTCGAAGGGCGGATCCTTGCGCATCATCACCACATCGAATGCATCCAGCGGCTCGACCTTCGGCTGCGCAACGCGATACCAATCTTTCGCGTCCCCGGTGAGGGATAACTCGCGCACCTGTCCCATGACCCGCGCTTCGCGCCAGAAAATATCTTCCTGGGCCAGCACCGTCAGCACATGGCCGCGCGCGGCCGCCTCGCACATCATCGCGTAGGAAGAATCCTTGCCGGTCTTGATGGATTCCAACGGGTCGAGAACGAACGCAATGTTCATGGTTTCAGGCGGTGCGTTGCCGCGGGTCGGGCGGCGGGCAGATCAGGCGGAAGCCATCATCGCAGGTGCTGGGGTCTCCAGGGCAATCTCCATGCGCTCGAGTTCGACCGCGGCTGCCAGCAGGGCGAGCCGCGCCACCACACCGTAGGCGTAGAAGCGGTTTGGCGCGCAGTCCGGGCTGCCGCTCAAATCGGGCAGGGAACAATGCTGCTCGAATGCCAGCGGCTCGAAATGCATGCCCGGCGCATTCAGGTTTTCATCCGTGCCCCGCTGGGTGTGCACGCGATAAAATCCGCCGACCACGAAATGGTCGATCATGTAGATGACCGGTTCGGCCACACCGTCGTTGACGGTTTCGAAGGTATAGACGCCTTCCTGCACCATGACCTTGCTGACCTGCAGACCTTCCTTGACCACTGCCATCTTGTTGCGCTGCTTGCGGTTGAGACCCTGTACCTCGGAAGCGTCCTTGACGCTCATGATGCCCATGCCATAGGTGCCGGCGTCGGCCTTGACGATCACAAATGGCGCCTGCTCGATGCCGTATTCGCGATACTTTGCACGTGTTTGCGTCAGGATATGATCCACCCAAGTGGTCAGGCATTCCTCGCCGGTGCGTGCCTGGAAATCGACTTCCCCGCAGGTGGCGAAATAGGGGTTGATCAACCAGGGATCGATGCCGAGCAGTTCCGAAAACTCATTGGTCACATCGTTGTAGGCGGCGAAATGGTTCGACTTCAACCTGGTGGACCAGCCGGCATACAGCGGTGGGATCACCGGCTGCTCGAGATTGCGCAGGATTTCGGGCACGCCGGCGGACAAATCGTTGTTGAGCAAAATCGTGCACGGATCGAAATCCGCAAGCCCCAGCCGGTTTGCATTGCGCACCAGCGGCTCCAGCGTGAGTTTTTTGCCGTCCGGAAGGTCCAGGGTCGTCGGCGCGGTGATTTCCGGGAGCAGGCTGCCGATGCGGACTTTGACGCCCGCCAATTGCAGGATGTTCTGCAGCGCCGCGACATTCTGCAGATAGTAGATATTGCGGGTGTGATTCTCTGGGACGATCAGGAAGCCGCGCGCATCCGGACAGACTTTTTCGATCGCGCCCATTACCGCCTGCACACACAGCGGCAGAAAATCCTTGTTCAAATTGTTGAAGCCACCGGGAAACAAATTGGTATCCACCGGCGCCAGTTTGAATCCGGCATTGCGCAAATCCACCGAGCCATAAAACGGCGCGGCATGTTCCTGCCACTTGCCGCGGAACCAATGCTCGATCGCCGGCATGGCGTCGAGAATCTGTTTTTCCAGGGAAAGCAGCGGCCCGGTCTGTGCGGTGGCGAGTCGGGGAGTCATGTTGGCGAAATAAAAACGAGTGCCGATTGTAACAGAGGCCTCCGGCGCCCCCGAGTCTGCCGATTGCAAAAACAAGACGGGCGCCCGAAGGCGCCCGTCTTTCACATCGTTGATTCAGTACGGCTCAGCCGTGATAGGCCGTTTCCCCATGGCTGGCGATGTCCAGGCCTTCGCGTTCCTGTTCTTCCGGCACGCGCAATCCGATCACCATGTCCACGATCTTGAAGGCGATCACCGACACCACGCCGGACCACACGATGGTGAGCAGAACCGCCTTGAGCTGAATCCAGACCTGCCCGGCAATCGAATAGACATCGGGCGCCACCATCGCAACCGTGACCCAGTCGGCGACCGCGCTGGGGCCGCCGAGATTGGGCGAGTTGAAGACCCCGGTCAGCAGCGCACCCACAATGCCGCCCACGCCGTGAACACCGAATACGTCCAGGGAATCGTCGGCACCGAACAGGCGCTTGAGTCCGTTCACCCCCCACAAGCAGGCGAATCCCGCAACAACGCCGATGACAATGGCACCCATGATGCCGACGTTGCCGGCTGCCGGCGTGATGGCAACCAAGCCTGCGACCATACCGGAAGCGGCGCCCAGCATCGAGGCCTTGCCCTTGATCATCGCTTCCCCCACGCACCATGCCAGGATGGCGGCGGCGGTCGCGGCAAAAGTATTGATGAAGGCCAGCGCTGCATAACCGTTGGCTTCGAGCGCAGAGCCGGCATTAAAGCCGAACCAGCCCACCCACAACAGGGACGCGCCGACCATCGTCAAGGCCAGGCTGTGCGGGGCCATGGCTTCCTTTCCATAACCGATTCGCTTGCCGATCATGAAGGCGCCCACCAGGCCCGCCACGGCGGCGTTGATGTGCACCACGGTGCCGCCGGCGAAATCGAGTGCGCCCCATTGCCAGATCAAGCCGGCCTTGGCGGTCATCACTCCCGCGACTTCGGCGCTTGCATAGGCATCCGGTCCCATCCAGAACCAGACCATGTGTGCAATCGGCACGTAGCTGAACGTGAACCACAGTGCGAGGAAGGCGAGCACTGCGGCGAACTTCGCGCGTTCGGCAAAAGCACCGATGATCAGGCAGGCGGTGATGCCGGCGAAGGTGGCCTGGAAAGCGGCGAACACCAGTTCGGGTATATAGACGCCCTTGCTGAACGTGGCGGCGTTGGCAAATGTGCCTGCGACATTGTCCCAGGTGCCTTTCATGAACAGCCGGTCGAAGCTCCCAAAGAATTGATTCCCCTCGGTAAACGCCAGGCTGTAGCCGTAAATGCACCACAGCACCACGATCATGGAAAATCCCACCGTGACCTGCATCAGGACCGACAGCATGTTTTTGCTGCGAACCAGTCCGCCGTAGAACAACGCGAGACCCGGTATCGTCATCAGAATGACCAGCAGTGTGGCTACCATCATCCAGGCGGTGTCGCCCTTGTTGGGAACCGGCACGGGCGCGACGACCGCGGGCGCGGCAGCGGCGTCGGTGGCGTCGGCGGTGGCCGTTGGCATTGCGGCCGGGGCGGCGGTGTCGTTGGCGGCGGCGGGGACCGACATCCCCACGGAAGCGCAAAGGGCGAGAATCGCCAATAATTTTCTGATCATCATGCTCTCCTAAAGGGCATCCGCGCCGGTTTCGCCGGTACGAATGCGGATTGCCTGTTCCAGTTCGAAAACAAATATCTTTCCGTCACCGATTTTTCCGGTGTTGGCCGACTTTTCAATGGCCTCGATGGCCTGGTCGAGAAGTTCCGTCTTGACAGCGGCCTCGATTTTTACCTTCGGCAGAAAATCGACCACATACTCCGCGCCGCGATAAAGTTCGGTGTGGCCTTTTTGCCTTCCGAATCCCTTGACTTCCGTGACCGTGATGCCTTGCACACCGATGGCGGACAAAGCCTCACGGACTTCGTCGAGCTTGAACGGCTTGACGATTGCAGTGACGAGTTTCATGTTTTCTCCAAAAAAATAAATCCTGCTATGGTGGCCCGGCATCCTGCCGGGCCGTTCTTGATTGCAATCGGTTCTTAGAAAGTCTTGGTCACCGAAATGATTGCTGCGCCTTCACCGAGTTTGACCTGGTCGCCCTTCGCATCGGTCAGGTAGTACAGGTCATATTTCTTTGCATTGGTATCTGTGTAGGCAAGGCCCACGACAAATCCGCTAAAATCCTTCAAGATGCCCAGCTTCCAGTCGGAGTAGTCGAGTTCCTTGAAGTGATTGATTTTCTGATGACCAAAATGCCCGCTCAAGATCACTTTTTGCGGCAGTTCGTAGGTCAGGTTGGCCTCGAGGTACAAGGAACCCTTGGAGTTGTCCGGACTGGTCGCGTCGTCGGCGGACGAGGTCGTGGTGTCGATGTTGCTCGGGACAAATCCATCCTTGTCGATACCGTACCAACTGCTCACGGAATAGGACGCCTTGACGTTGATCCACTTCCACGTGACCCCACCGTAGATTTCGGTGGTATCCCATTTTTTCTTTGTCGTTGTGCTGGCCACGCCGTCCGGATACACGACGTGGATGGCGCCCACGTTGTATCCGGTGTCCTCATTTATTTTGCCCGCATACCCACCATAAAAATCCCACTCCAGGTTGGCGTTGCCGTACTGGATGCCACTGACATTCGATCCCCATGTGCCAAGGTACAGCCCGCTCGCGTGCGCATAGTCAAAACCGCCTTGAACCGCCGGATTGCGCATCGTTTGCGAGATGCCCCGGAAAACATAGTTCGATGTCATGCTGAAATTACCGGTGATTGGCGGCGCTGCAGGAGCATCTTCAGCACGGGCTGCCAATGGAAGGACAATGCTACCCACGACCGCTGCAAGAACACACTTCTTGAACATGACAAG
The DNA here is from genome assembly GCA_046155535.1 of Burkholderiales bacterium. Taxonomy (GTDB): domain Bacteria; phylum Pseudomonadota; class Gammaproteobacteria; order Burkholderiales; family JACQAP01; genus JACQAP01. The sequence goes on along the minus strand of JBJXFN010000102.1, from coordinate 5,666 downwards.
TATCCTTTTTTGGTGAAGTTGGCCACGCAAATGAAAATCTTGCGGAGCAACCTGATTGCATATCGCGTGCCATTCACTTAGGACATAACTTTCAAGGAGATACGAATCATCCCGGAACAGTGATGGAATTTCCGCGCACCAAAGACATGCGCCTTGCTGATGAATCGCACAGTCGTGGTGCGGGTAATGAATGGGGCTGCCGCTTTGCTACACTGGTACCCAGGAGAACAATCTTGGACACGAAATTTCTGGACGATTTGGCTCACAAGTTGAGTGATTTCCTTGCTGCCACGCCAGGCAAGGACATCGAAAAAAATCTGCGGGCGATGCTCTCGGCCGCTTTTGCCAAACTCGATCTGGTGACCCGGGAGGAATACGACGTGCAACAAGCCGTGCTCCGGCGCACCCGCGAAAAACTCGAGCAAATGGAAGCCCGGGTGGTGGAACTGGAAAAACGCGGGACCGGAAGCGAGGGGTCCGGAGCGTGAGGATTTTCCTCCGTTCCCACCCGTCGCCAGCATGCGGGGGGGATGGAAACTTTGCTCCTGACCCTTCACTGTTCACCCTTCACCCTTCACACATTTCCTAGATGTCCCTCGCCGTGCTCTACAGCCGGGCGCTGGCCGGCATGGACGCGCCACTGGTCACGGTGGAGGTGCATCTGGCCAACGGCCTGCCCAGTTTTACAATCGTCGGACTTCCGGAAGCCGAAGTGAAGGAGAGCAAGGACCGGGTGCGGGCGGCGCTCTTGAACTGTCGCTTTGAGTTCCCAGCGCGCCGCATCACTGTCAATCTTGCGCCGGCGGATCTGCCCAAGGAAAGCGGTCGATTCGATCTGCCGATCGCGCTGGGAATCCTCGCCGCATCCGGACAGATTCCCGGAAAGACCCTTGCTGAATATGAGTTTGCCGGAGAGTTGGCGCTAACTGGGGAAGTTCGTGCGGTGCGTGGTGCACTGGCCATGGCATTTGGCGCCCGCGAATCCGGACGAACCTTTGTGCTGCCTGTTGAAAGCGCGTCCGAGGCCGCATTGGTGCGCAATGCGCGGGTCCTTCCGGCCGCCACCCTGTTGGCCGTGGCGGCGCATCTGACCGGCCGCCAGGCATTGCCGGCGACCGTCGAGCCGACCGCCATGGCGGTCGAAACCTACGCTGATTTTGCGGAGGTCAAAGGCCAGTTGCCGGCCAAGCGGGCGCTGGAAGTTGCGGCGGCCGGGGGCCACAGCATTTTGATGGTGGGTCCGCCGGGAACCGGCAAGACCATGCTGGCAGAACGCTTCGGCGGCATCCTGCCTCCCATGAGCGAGGACGAAGCGTTGGAATCGGCGGCCATGCAGTCCCTGGGCAGCGCCGGATTCGATGTTCGACACTGGAAACGCCGGCCCTACCGGGCACCCCATCACAGCGCCTCGGCGGTGGCCCTGGTGGGCGGCGGCAGCAATCCGCGCCCGGGCGAAATATCCATGGCAATGCACGGCATATTGTTTCTCGATGAATTGCCGGAATTTGCGCGCGACGTGCTGGAAGTTCTGCGTGAACCTCTGGAGTCCGGAAAAATCAGCGTTTCGCGCGCCGCCCGGCAGGCGGAATTTCCCGCCCGCTTCCAGTTGATCGCGGCAATGAATCCCTGCCCCTGCGGATTTCTCGGCCATTATTCCGGCAAATGCCGCTGCACGCCCGACCAGGTGAGGCGTTACCGGCACCGCATTTCCGGGCCGCTGATGGATCGCATCGACCTGCACATCGAAGTGCCCGCCGTGCCGGAAAAGGATCTGGCTTCGCGCAACGCCGGAGAACCCAGCACGGTCATTCGTCAACGGGTGATACTCGCGCGCGAGACCCAGCTTGGCCGCCAGGGCAAGCCCAATGCGACGCTCTCGGTCAAGGAAATCGAACAGCATTGCCTGGCCGATCCCGCCGCGGAAAAACTGGCGAGGCAGGCCATTGCGCAACTGGGATTGTCTGCGCGCGCCTATCACCGCGTGCTCAAGGTGGCGCGCAGCATCGCCGACCTGGCGGGCGTGGCCAAGGTGTCCCCCGCGCACATCGGCGAAGCGGTGCAATACCGCCGTTATTTGCGAGAATGAGGACTGCGGCGATTCCGCCCCGTGCGCCCCGAATCATCCACCACCCATGTGGTTCGTCTACATCGTCCGTTGTGCGGACAAGACTTTTTACACCGGCATCGCGAAGGATGTCGCACGTCGCGTCGTCGAACACAATGCCGACAATAAATTGGGCGCCCGCTATACGCGTTCCAGGCGGCCCGTGGCGCTGGTATATAGCGAAGTGCGCAAAACGCGCTCCGGCGCCGCCAGCCGGGAATACGAGATCAAGCAGTTGCCGCGCGAAAAGAAAAAGGCGTTGGTCGCAGCACAGCGAAAATCCGGGAACCGTCCGCGTGCGAAAACCTGAAACGAGTGGATGCCGAATGATTTCCCTTCTGCGTGGAAAATGATGCCGTTGCCCGGGCCGCCACTGGAGGTTGACGGGGACGAAGAAAATCCCGGGGACGCTGCATGTCCGATCTGTGAAAAACGGGCCGGTGATTGCGATCACCTCGTGGCGTCCCTCGATCTGGGTTATGCGGAACTGGTCGCCGGGGCGATCTTTGCGCGCCAGCGGGAGATTCTCGAACTGCTGGAACAGCTTGCGTCCAGCGACCCGGACGCACTCAAGGTGGCGGGCGCGGGGCCCGCGCTGGAACATGTCGCGACGCTGATCCAGGCGGAAAAAGAAGAAGGCGCGAGTGCCGGCGATGCGATCGCGATTCACTACCCGCGCATTCTGGCGGCGCTGAGTCATGTCTTGCAGGACGATGGAGAAGTGACCGCAACGGCGATCGACTCGGAATCCAGCGACCAGTCTGATCTCGCGTTTCTGTGGGCCGAAGACCCGGAAGGGGTCGTTGCGCGTCTGGTGGAACGATTGGAGGCGTGGGCGCAGGAAGTGCGCGACCCGTAACGCGAAGTTCTTGCCTGCCGGGCAAGGCGCAGCAATTTGCCAACCACCTCGAACCCAGACCGATACCTCCATGCATTCTTTGCGCACAACGCCATGAAGTCCGCCGTCCCGGCAAAGGAGGATTTGCGGCCCCCACCGGAAAGGCTGCTGGATGCCGTTTTCGGTTTTCCGCATTTTCGCGGCGCGCAGCGCGAAATCGTCGACCATGTGGTGGCGGGGGGCGATGCACTGGTGTTGATGCCCACCGGTGGCGGCAAATCCCTTTGTTACCAGTTGCCGGCTTTGCTGCGCGAGGGCACGGCGCTGGTGATTTCTCCGCTGATCGCCCTCATGCAGGATCAGGTGGCCGCACTCCGGCAACTCGGCGTGCGGGCGGCGTTCCTGAATTCCACGCTCGACGCGCGGGAGGCTGCGGCGGCCGAACGCGCGCTGAAGGAGGGAGAGCTGGACCTGCTTTATGTCGCGCCCGAGCGCCTGATGATGCCGCGCATGCTGGCGTTGCTGGATCAGTCCCGGATCGCCCTGTTTGCCATTGACGAAGCCCATTGCGTTTCGCAATGGGGACACGACTTCCGCCCGGAATATCTGCAACTCTCCGTGTTGCACGAGCGGTTTCCGTCGGTGCCGCGCATTGCGCTGACCGCGACCGCCGACCTGCACACGCGCGTGGAGATCCGTCAGCGCCTGGCGCTGGAGGATGCGCGCGTATTTGTCTCCAGCTTCGACCGCCCGAATATTCGTTACACCATTGTCGACAAGCAGGATGCGCGGCAACAGTTGTTGCGCTTTATCCGCCAAGGCCACACGGGAGAGGCCGGCATCGTGTATTGCCTTTCGCGCAGGAAAGTCGATGAAACCGCGGCCTGGCTGGCCACCCAGGGTGTCACGGCGCTTGCCTATCACGCCGGCATGGACGCGGTTTCGCGCGCCCGGAACCAGGCCAGGTTTCAGCGCGAAGAGGGCATCGTCATGGTTGCCACCATCGCGTTCGGCATGGGCATCGACAAGCCCGATGTGCGATTCGTCGCCCACCTCGATCTGCCGAGGAGCATCGAGGGTTACTACCAGGAAACCGGCCGTGCCGGGCGCGACGGCGGCGCGGCCGATGCCTGGATGGCCTACGGGCTGGGCGATGTGGTGCAGCAACGTCGCATGATCGAACAATCGGAAGGCGGCGAGGACTATCGTCGCGTGTCCTTCGCCAAGCTGGAAGCCTTGCTCGGCCTGTGCGAAACCGCGGGCTGCCGCCGCGTGCGCCTGCTCGACTACTTCGGGGAACAAAGTTCCCCTTGCGGCAACTGCGATACCTGCGAGGAGCCGCCACAAACCTGGGACGCCACCGATGCAGCGCGCAAGGCGCTGTCGTGCATTTTCCGAACCGGCCAGCGGTTCGGGTCGCGCCATCTGATCGACGTCCTGCGCGGCCAGGACACCCAGCGCGTTGCGCAATGGGGACACGCGCAGTCGAGTGTATTTGGCATCGGCGCGGATCTGGACGAGGCCACCTGGCGGGATGTGTTCCGCCAGCTGGTGACCCTGGGTCTCGCCCTGCCGGACCATGCGGCCTACGGCGCGCTGCGGCTCACCGACGGCAGCCGTCCGGTATTGCGGGGCGAACAACGTATCGCCATGCGCAGAATGGCCGCTCGCAAGAGTAAATCCGCTGCCTCGCGTCGCAAGACGGCACCTGAAGGATTGACGACCGCGGATGCCGTGTTGCTGGAGCGCCTGCGGGCCTGGCGCGGCGAGCAGGCACGCGAGCAGTCGGTGCCGGCCTACGTGATTTTTCACGACGCCACCTTGTTGGCGGTCGCGACCGGGCGTCCGCAAAATCTGCTGGAACTCTCCGCCATTGCAGGCATCGGCGCCAGAAAGCTGGAGCGCTACGGACCGGCCCTGCTGGCCCTCCTGCACGGGTAAGACCCACACCCACGGACATGCGAGGACATTTCATCGCCATCCTGGTGTGGCTCGGGCTGATCGGCGCAGGTTATGTGGCGTTCCGGTATTTCGATCGTGCGTCGTCCGAAATCACCGGTTGCGACGGGCCGCAGGCGTCGCGCGAGGTGCTGGTGCCGGCCTCCCGCGATGGCCATTTCTATCTGGATGGCGCAGTGAATGGCACTCCAGTACGTTTCCTGGTCGATACGGGGGCGAGTTACGTGACCATCGGCGCGGCCGACGCAGTCAAGGCCGGCGTGTCCGGCGGCCGGCCCGCGGTTTTTAATACTGCCGCAGGTCGTGTCGAAGGCCGTCTGGTGCCGGCGCAGACCGTGCGGGTCGCCTGCTTTGAGATTTCCGGCATCAGCGTGGCGGCGAACCCGGGGCTGGAGGATATGGCCCTGCTAGGGCAGAATTTTCTGCGCCGTTTCGAAGTCACGCAAACCCGCCAAACTTTGCGGTTACGCCCGCGCAGCCCCGCCGAAAAATAATCCTTCAAAGCGAATGCCCGCGCCGCTGTCCGGATTGCGCGCGCCCCATCGTATGTGTTGAGATGCGCGCATGAGTGCATTAAAAAGCTGGCAGGAAGAAAAAGGTTCCGCCTTCCTTTACCGGGTGGTGGCGGAAAAAGAGGCGGGCACGGCGCGGCAGGGATTGTTCCTCGAGCTGGCGCGGGAAGCCGACAAACAGGCCGAAATCTGGGCTGGCAAGATCCGCCTGGCCGGCGGACAGGTGCCGGCGCATTTTTCTCCGGAATTGCGC
>JBJXFN010000173.1:0-3370 GCA_046155535.1 Burkholderiales bacterium | reverse complement strand
CGTGTCGCGGCGCGTGACGCCGCAACCGGCGATGCCGCCGCGGGCGCACCGGTTACTGATGCGGCGCGAACCGGCGATACCCTTGACTTGCTCGTTTCCACGATTGCCGGCGGGACGCTGAACAACGGGCTGGCCATCGTGATCACGGTCGCCAACAATGGCGACCTGACCGTCACCGGCACCGGTGTCGCCGTTGGTGGGGTGTCGGGCGCGGGGTCCGGGGACGACGGAAGCGGCATTGCGGGCATCCTCAATATCATCGGAAATCCGGCGGCCAACATCAGGATCGTCGGCCCGGATGCAGGCGTGGTCTGGACCCTGGACGACCAGGCGGGTGTGGGTTCCGGCACTCTCGCCATCACCGGTGGCCCGACGATCACCTTCACAAATGTCCTGGACATAACTGGCGGTTCCGGGTCTGACATCTTCGTCCTGAAGAGCACCTATACCCGTACTGCAAACCTGACCGGCGGCGCAGGAAGCGACCAGCTCGTTATCAGTTCCGGCACTACGGTGAACGTGGCGTTCACCGGTGGAGGCGGATACGACTCGGTCGTCAACCAGGCTGGCACTTCTGGCAGCAAGACTTTTTCCGGGGTCGAGAATCTGATCGACCGACCGCTGATCTTCATCCCGGGGTTTGGCGGCTCGTTTGTCGATACGAATCTGCCCGGCACCCCGCTTGCAGACTGGTATCTAACCCGCGGCTTCGACCCCACCAAGCTGACCCTGGAGCCGCTCACCAACGGTTATTCCGACCTGGTGCAGACCCTGGTCAACACCGGCTACGTGGACGGAACCAACAAGCCGCTTGTCAACGGCACCCTCTATGTCTCGCTTTGGGACTGGCGCACTCCGGTCGCCGTCACGTCCGATGGAGCGGAGGACGGCGTGCTGAGCGACGTGACGGCAGCGTCCATCCGCGACTGGGCTTTTGACAGCTTTGATTCCGGGCTGGACTATTTCGCCTACTGGATGGACAAGGCAGCGGCCGGCTGGCAGAACCTGACTGGTTCGGCGGCGGCCGAAATCGATGTCATCACCCACAGCACGGGCGGGCTCATTTCCCGCAGCTACCTGCAAAGTGCTGCGTATGGCCAGTCCGGCTTGCTGCCGGTCAAGACCCTGATCCAGACCGGGGTACCGAACCAGGGGGTCGGAGGGAATTTCGGCCTTCTCAACAACGACTTCGCGCTTAATGCGGCCACCCGCGGATTGGCGGCGACGATCAATTCGTCGTACAAGGCGATCAAGGCCGGCGGTACGCTCAGGAACCCGGATGGCACCACGATTACCGCGGCGAACCTGCCCGGCGAAACTGCTTTCGTGGGCCTGTACGTGGCGGCTTTTGGCGACCTGCTAGCCACCTACCCGTTCCTGGACAATCTTGATGATGGCGTCCAGGCCCTGATCGCTCTCGATGCCGCTGCGGGCGGCAATTCCATGCTGCTGGATTTGAACGCACTCGATCCGGCCGGATTTGCCAAGACCCGGGCGCAAAGTGCTACGGCCAGGACTTACGTTGTATATAGCGCAGGGGTCGATACGCCGGATTTGGCGATTCGGCAGACCGGCTTCAAGCCGCTCTTGGGAACGCAGAACGAGATCCTGCCATTTGGCAGTGTCTTGGGCAGGCTGCCGGCCTCGGGCGAGACTTGGTACGAGATCAAGAACAGTCCGGGGCGTGGTGACGGCACAGTTACCGTGTTTTCGGCCAAGAACGGTTTCGAATCGGTAGTGAACGTGGCCGATGGTTCAGCGGTGCTGGTGGAGGTGGGGGCAGGGCGCGCCATCGAACATACCAAGATCCAGCACGACGTGGATTCGCAAAAGGCGATCCTGGGTCTCTTGCCAGGCGTGGACGTCTTGTCGGCCGACCTGCAAATTTCGACCAGCCTGCTCCTCGACACGAAGGCCATGGCCTTGAACCTGATCCGGCTTGGCGCGCTCGATCCGGTCGAGGCCGCGTTGCAGGCCTTCGCTGACGCCAAGGCGCTGGTCGCCGATGTTCACGGCCGCATCGAGTCGAAGTGGAACCAGGACCTGCCCCTCATTGGCTTGAGCGTCAGGGATCTGTTGTCAGACAGCAACCACGGGCTCGGTTACGACCCGTTCGCAAAATTCTCCAGCGCGGCTACCGACGCACTTGCGCCGATCCTCGGTCCGACCATCGCCAATCGGGTCGCCCAGCTTGAGGAAATTCTCGAGGATGCGCTCGGTCTGGTCGACATCGGCGTGGCTGGTTTCGACAACCCCGAACTCGAACTCTCGTTTAATGAATCGACTGCCGTGTTGACCATGGCGTTCGACTTCAATCTGACGCGCTCCTCGAGCTATGTCCTTGATCCGGCTGCTGCCGGCGGCCCCTTGAGCGGTGACCCGCTCACGCTGGATCTTGTGGCTGATCTCGACCTTGATTTCGTCGTCGAGCTCGATTTCGGCAAACTTGTGTCCTTTGCAGTGGGCGGCACTGGAACCGATGGCCTCAAGCTGACGCTGAACGAATTCAACGCGTCGGTCACGCTGTCCAAGCCCGCTGGCGTTCCCGGCACACAAACGCTTCAGTACGCCGGGGTCGGCGCGTTGAGCGTCACCTTGCAGGCGGCCAATATTTCGGCAGGCTTGGGCGTCGCCTTCACGTCGTCCAGCACCATCACTCTGGCTGACCTGCGTACCCAAAGCTTCGCTAGCCTGGTGACGTTTACGCCGATCGGCTCGATCGACATTGACCTCGATGTGACGGCGGCCATCAACAATCCTGGCTTCGTTCTTTCCGGTTCAGGCAGCCTTTCCATCGATACCGGAAATATCTTCAGTGGGGTGGTGCCGCCGCCGGTAGTCACCATCAACAGCGCGACCTTCGCAATACCCGGCACCCTGCAGGCGACCGGGACGGTGACCATCGAAACCGGCGGCAATGGTGAGTTGAAAGTCAGCGGAATGTTGACTGGATCCGGCAGTGGTACGGTCGGCGGTGTTATTCGTACCGATGTGTTGATCACGGCTGGGCCGATTGTCGTCGCCGGAAGCGCCGATCTCACGCTGAGCACCAGCACCGTGGATGTGGACACCGATGGCAACGGCAATGCTGACCTGATTGGAGCCACGCTGGATGCGCTGACACTGACCCTGAATGTGGGGTCGGGAGTGAGCGTGACAGGCGCTGGGGGAGCGGCGGGAGCGACGAGCCTGACGCTGTCCGGAAGTGTGGCGGTGGCGCGAGTGACTGCGGCGGGCGAGACGGTGGCGCGCTACAGCGTACTGAAGATGGGCAGCGTGATCGTGACCGGCAACACGGGCAGCACGGCGGGCGACTTTGGCCTGTCGGGCACGCTGACGATCGCTGGTCTGGACTACAACGGCGTGGCGA
>JBJXFN010000083.1:0-3189 GCA_046155535.1 Burkholderiales bacterium | reverse complement strand
GTAGTCGCGTCATGCGACAATAAGGCGGGTCAAATTTGAATGAAAACGCCGGGTCAGTTCTAAACGGAAATCAACAGGACAGGACAAATAGCAGTCACGTAGTCCTGTCAAAGCCCGGATTATTGCGTCCAATCATAATTCCTAAATATGACGAGGTTGGCGTCGATATAATCAAGAACAATATGCGAACGGCGGGAATGACCAGAGAAAAATACTTCGAACTTCTCGCATCCACATAAACCCGCCGAAGCGGGTTTTTTGTTGCCCAATTAATCCCGGGTATTATTTTTCATAATGCCCGGGTTAATACTTCCAGCGCCTGCAATTCAAACTCAGGCACTACCGTGATTATGGAGAGCTTGAAACCGCAAGTAAAAGCCGGAGGGTTTCCCCTCCGGGGTACTACTTAGATGCCGAATAGCATGAGCAGGAACAGAATGATTCCTCTAACCTGCTTGTAGCTAATTCGAACCTTTAGCGTCAGTGACAACATGGCAAGAGCCCTATTCGTCGCTGGCGTGCACGCCAACTGGTTTCGTTGGCTATTTGTATCGCGCCTTGCCGGGCGCTAGCCGCTGCAAGTTCCGGTTACTCTTGCGGCGTCGGCTCCGGAGAGTGGGGTTATCCGCATCGGGGCCCTCTCACCTTCACCTTAAGCCCGCCTGACAGGCCGGCCCAGAGGATCGTCGAATCCCCTTTGATGCAGTGTTGGTTGGATCGGACTGTCGGTCCGAATTCCTTAACCAGCTTTCACCCGCCGGTATTTTATTCTGAATTCTGATGGAACTGTCCGCAGAGATGCCGGGACGTCCAAACTGATCCATGAATTCTCGCTCTTGAGGGCATCGTAGATCGTGTTGACTTGGGGGCAACTTCGGGGGCAACTTCCAAAGTGTGGAGCTGGAAGATCAAGTATTGGCGCGGCGTTCCGGGTGCAATGCGAATCCGCCCTTGGCCACCACTGATTTCGCAGAAGGGTAGTGCACGGCAAAATCGGTCCGGAGGCAATTCTCAATTGACTGTCGTTCCGTATCTAGCCGTATCTTGCGAATGTCGGCTCCTCGCGAAACCACATCTAATTCCCTGAATGCAAGGGGAAGACGTTTTTTGGTCTTATAATCCGTCATCTCCGGAATCCCGGACCGAAGTCCACCTCAGTTCTCGATGCAACTCATCGCTTTCGGCGTGAATCATCACACCGCCCCGCTCGAAGTGCGTGAGCAGGTGACTTTTCACGCCGCCAATCTCGAACAGGCGTTGCGCGATCTGGTGGCGCAGGAGTCGGTGCGCGAGGCGGCGATCATTTCCACCTGCAATCGAACCGAGGTGTACTGCAATACCCCGGAGCCTGGTCGGGCGATCGACTGGCTCGCGCGATTCCATCGACTCAAGGCCCAGGTGCTCGACCCGTTTCTCTACACGCTGCCACGCGAGCGGGCCGTGGCGCATGTCTTCCGGGTGGCAAGCGGACTGGACTCGATGGTGCTCGGCGAGCCGCAGATCCTCGGGCAGATGAAGGATGCGGTGAAAACCGCCGAGAGCGCCGGCACCCTCGGAACCGTCTTGCACAAGTTGTTTCAGTCGAGTTTTTCGGTTGCCAAGGAAGTGCGCACACAGACCGAAATCGGCGCGAGCTCTGTGTCGATGGCCGCTGCGGCAGTAAAAGTCGCCGAGCGGATTTTTCCCAGCGTTGCCGAACAGAAAATCCTGTTTATCGGCGCCGGTGAAATGATCGAATTGTGCTCCACACATTTTGCGGCCCGGCAACCGCGCATGATGACGTTTGCCAATCGAACGATGGAGCGCGGCGAAGAACTCGCGAACCGGCATGGCGGCGAAGTGATCGCGCTGAACGATTTGCCGGAACAACTGGCTTTGCACGATATCGTGGTCACCTGCACGGCTAGCACCTTGCCGATCCTGGGCAAGGGCATGATCGAGCGCGCGATCAAGGCCCGCCGTCACCGGCCGATGTTGATGATCGACCTGGCGGTTCCCCGCGATGTGGAAGCCGAAGTTTCCCTGCTGGACGATGTGTTTCTCTACAGCGTGGACGATCTCGGCAAGATCATCCAGGAAGGCCTCGATACCCGGCAAGCTGCCGTTGCCCAGGCCGAGGCCATCGTTACCGCGGGTGTGGACGAATTCATGCACTGGCTGGAAGTGCGCGAGCTCGTGCCAACCATCCGGGCGATGCGGGACCAGGCCGAGCGCATGCGCAGGCACGAGCTGGAGCGCGCCGCGAAGTTGCTTTCCCGGGGTGACGATCCGCAGAAAGTGTTGGAGCAGTTGTCTTACGCATTGACCAACAAGTTTCTTCACGCGCCTACACACGCGCTGAATGCCGCCGATGCGAAGGAAAGAGAGTCCCTGGTTGCGGCGTTGACGCGGCTTCATCAAGTCAAGCCGCCTGAATGAAACCCTCGATCGCGGCCAAGCTGGCGCAGTTGTCTGCCCGGCTGGAAGAACTGAACGCGCTTTTGTCGAGTGAGGATGTAACCCGTGACCTCGACAATTATCGGAAGCTCACGCGGGAACACGCCGAAATCACGCCGGTGGTCGGGCTGTTCCACGCTTACAACAAGGCTCTGGAGGATCTCGCATCGGCGCAGGCGCTGGCTTCCGACCCGGAGATGCGGGAGCTTGCTGAAGCCGAAATTCGCGAAGGGAAAACCCAACTTCTCGATCTCGAAGTGGAACTTCAGAAACGGTTGCTGCCCAGGGACCCTAGCGACGAGCGCAACATATTTCTGGAACTCCGCGCCGGGACGGGCGGTGACGAATCGGCGTTGTTCAACGGCGACCTGTTCCGCATGTATACCCGTTATGCCGAGCGCCAGGGCTGGAGCGTCGAAGTCATCTCGGAAAATGCAGCCGAATTGGGGGGCTACAAGGAAGTCATCGCCAAGATCGTCGGCGTCGGTGCGTATTCTAAACTGAAATTCGAATCCGGCGGCCATCGTGTGCAACGCGTGCCGAAGACCGAGACCCAGGGGCGCATTCATACCAGCGCCTGCACCGTGGCCGTGCTGCCGGAAGTCGACGCGGTGGAGGATGTGGTGCTCAATCCGTCCGAACTGCGCATCGATACCTTTCGCGCCTCCGGGGCCGGCGGACAACATATCAACAAAACCGATTCCGCAGTGCGAGTCACGCACTTGCCCACCGGGATCGTCGTCGAATGTCAGG
>JBJXFN010000172.1:0-20287 GCA_046155535.1 Burkholderiales bacterium | reverse complement strand
CTGCGTGCAAAAGTTCGAGCGCCTTACCGACGAACCGGTCGCGCAGGCCGGCGAGCCAGCCGGTGGCATCCTCAGGCAGGTCATCGAGATAACGACGGGCGGCATCAACGAACATCATTTCGGAAAGCCGCTCCAGCACCGCTTCGCCGCCAGGCCTCTTTTCGTTCGATTCAATCACTGCCTGATCAATGACCCGGGTGACCCAATCGCTCGCCTGGGAAGCCTGCAAATGAAGTATGCGGGGCAGCGCCGCGATCAGTGGATTAAAAGGTCGAAGATCGCAACCAAGAAAACCGCAAACCAGGATTGCATCCGCATCCGTCCTGGGCACCAGAACACCAGGCTCGCGCACCCCATGGTGAAACGCAATCGGAAATGGTTTGGGATCGTCGCGCCGCGCACAGACCCACTCGGCACTGGCAGGAATCGGTTCCAGACCCGGCGCGCTCGAAATCACGTGCCGGTCACCCTGCGGAAACATGACGATGTCACCCGCCGAGAGGCGAACCGGCGGCAGGCCACTTGTCGCAGCCCATGCGCTGCCTTTTGCGAGAACGTGGTACTCCATGACGTGGTCGCACCCGGGCATCACGCCCCCAGCGATGTCTTTCGCCGCCAGTCCCTCGGCCGACCATTGGTCACGAAAGCTGATGTAGAAAAACACGGCGCCGCGCAATCGCACGCTGCGCAGCAGGTCGGAAAGCGTGTCGTGACTCATGGGAGAACAATCCTCTGGAGGAACAGCAAAGTCTGGTGGAGTCTCGATCAAGTCCGCAGCAAATAGCGGAGGCTGAATCAAGTTTGCAGGAAGGGCTGTGAAGCGTCAACAAAGCGCCGTCGGGATAGTGGCGTCACCGGCATTCAACAACTGCATACGCGCGGTTGGATGACCTGCAGGGCAACTCTTCACATTCATCAAGGAGAATTTCATGTCCATCGAAACGAAAGAAAGATCTGTGGCTCCGGCCACAACCCCAGCCCCACCGGACTTCGGGGCAATCAAGCAGCGCCAGCAGGCAGTGTGGGCGAGCGGTGATTTTGCAATCGTCGGCACCACGCTCCAGATCGTGGGCGAATCGCTCGCGGAAGCCGCGAACATTCGGGCCGGTGAGCGCGTGCTGGATGTCGCCGCCGGCAACGGGAATGTCACCCTGGCGGCGGCACGTCGATTCGCGCAGGTCACTTCCACCGATTATGTTCCGCATCTGCTGGAAAAAGGTGCGGCGCGGGCAAAGGCCGAGGGACTCGAAGTCGATTTCCAGGTGGCCGACGCGGAAGCACTGCCCTTCGACAATGGCTCCTTTGATGCGGTGGTGTCCACCTTCGGTGTGATGTTCGCCCCCGACCAGGACCGCGCGGCGCAGGAGTTGAAGCGCGTTACCCGAAGCGGTGGCCGCATCGGGCTGGCGAACTGGACTCCCGAGGGGTTTCTTGGTGATCTCTTCCGGATCATCGCCGCCTATCTCCCGCCACCCGCCGGATTGAAATCGCCCATGGCCTGGGGTTCGGAACCTCGCATCGTGGAACTGTTCGGTACGTCGGCAACCGACATCCGGTGCGAACGGCGAATGTTCAATTTCCGTTATCGCGACAGCGCGCACTGGATCGACGTATTCCGCAGATTCTACGGGCCCACGCACAAGGCGTTCGCCGCGCTGGACCCGGCACGCCAGGAGGCGCTCGCCAAGGACATCACCGCGCTGCTCGACAAGCGCAACGTCGACAAGCAGAACTCACTGGTCGTGCCTGGTGAATACCTCGAGGTGGTGATCACAAAGAAGTAGCGCCCCGGTAGGGGACGTTCACCGGGGGGGCGGCATCATGCCCAAGCCTGTCGGGTTTATCCCGGCAGGTCCCGCCGGTGGCGACTGTTCCTTGTCAGCAGGGTTTTTGAGAGGCAATCTCCATGCAGCGTAAGGATTATCGCGGTTACGAGATCTCCGGAGCGAGTCCGGACTCGCTCCTGCTCTTCGAAGAGGCGCTGCGGCTGTTTCAAAGCTGGCGCACTGACCCGTTGTCGGTGCTGGAGCAGGCCATCGCGCGGTCGCCTCGCTTCGTGATGGCGCGGGTCCTGTGCGGCTATATTTACCTTTGCAGCCGCGACCCGGTCAACACGCAAAAGGCACGCCGGTCGATTTCTGCGCTCGCCGATGCACCTGCAAACGAGCGGGAGAGGCAGCATCTGGCGATTGTGGAGGCCTTGATCGCAGCTGACTACGAAACGGCGCACGCGCTGCTTTCCGCCTTGCTGGATCGATATCCGAAAGAAGTGCTCGCCCTGCAAGTGGCCCATGCGTTCGATTATTTGCTGGGCAACACGAGACAATTGCGCGATCGTGTGGCGCACGTCCTGCCGCGGTACCCGAAAGACCTGCCCGGACATTCTGCCGTGGCGGTGATGTACGCCTTCGGTCTGGCGGAAAACGCGGATTTCTCCAGGGCGGTGGACTGGGGCATGCATGCACTGGAGTGCGATCCCGGCAATCCCCGGGCGCTCCACGCTCTCGCGCACGTGCATGAAATGACACTTCAGTTCATGGCCGGAAGGCGGTGGATGGTGGAGCATGCTGCGCAGTGGTCACAGGGCAGCACCGTTGCGACACACTGTTGGTGGCACCTCGCGCTGTTCAGTCTGCGCAGCGGGGATCCGGATGCAGCCCTGGATGTTTACGACCAGTACATCAGGAGCCGGCAAACCGAAACCGTGGCGGATCTGATCGATGCATCGAGTCTGCTCTGGCGCCTTACGCTGGAAGATCACGCGGTAGGCGGACGCTGGGACGAACTGGCGGAAAAATGGGCTCCCCACGTGTGGGACGGGTTCTGCGCATTCAACGACATGCATGCCATGATGGCCTTTGCCGCTGCCGGGAGATGGCGGGCTGCCGCCTTGTTGATCGAACACCAGACGCTTCGCGCCCGGCAAACCGATACGAACGCGATGATGACAAGGTCCGTGGGAATGCCCGCATGCAAGGGCCTCCTGGCCTACGGTTGCGGGCACTACGACGAGGCCGCGGGGCTTCTTTCGAAGTTGCCGGAAATCGCCTACCGCTTGGGCGGCAGCAATGCCCAACACGGCGTTATCGGGTTGACGAATGCAGCGGCGCGCGTGCGCGCCGCTGCTCTTGGTGCCGGGAATCGAAAGGCGGCCTGAGTGGCGCAGTACGCGAACAGCGCAAAGCCGTCGACCGGAAGCGAGCGAGTCGGATTCTTTCCACGCCAATGGCGCACCGGGCTTGCGCGGACGTATTGCCAACGCCAATGACCCGGTAGAAATAGAAATTCTCCATCATTCCGTTTGGATCTGTTGAATCCATCCCGGGTTCTTTACCGTATTGGTGGTTTCAACGCGCAACGTTCCCTACAGCCGGTTCGAATACCGCAGGCGCAAAGCGGACGATTGGCGTTAGACTAACGCAGGAATCGAAGATGACTTGTGTGAGGATAAATCCATGAACAGACGTCAATTGCTTGCAAGTATTCCCTGCCTTTTTATTGGATTGCCGGCCCTTGCGAAGGAGAAGACCGTGACCCCGTTGAAAAAACCGAAATCGGAATGGAAGGCCCTGCTTCCCCCGATGAGCTACGACGTGCTGTTTGAAGAAGACACCGAGCGCGCCGGGACGAGTCCCCTGAATAAGGAAAAACGCCCCGGCACTTACGTGTGCGCAGCCTGTTTTCTGCCGTTGTTCCGCAGCGAGGCGAAATATGAAAGCGGCACCGGATGGCCGAGTTTCTTCGAGCCGATCCCGGATGTACTCGGCACAAAGAAGGATCGGAAACTGTTCGTGGCACGCACCGAATATCACTGCATTCGTTGCGGCGGTCATCAGGGCCATGTGTTCGACGACGGCCCGAAACCCACCGGCCTGCGCTACTGCAATAACGGTGTGGCGTTGCGCTTCGTGCCGAAGGAAGAAAAACTGCCGGACCTGCGCACCTGATTCCGGCATTGCGCAGGAAAATTCGGACATGGCCTGCTGAAAATCGAGCAACGGCCAGTTCGGGAAAAAAACCCCGCTGCGGCGGGACTTTTTCTTTGGTAAAGCGGCGCTAGCCACGGCTGCCTGCGTCGAGGCCACCCTATTGATCAGTGCGGCGTCTGCTGCAGCAAACCCGCTTCGATCGCCTTGATCTGCAACGCCAGATATTTGGAGTAGATGCGGCACTGGGCCAGACTGCCGGCGATGAACCACAGGCCGGGCTGGGCGGTGCGGGTGAACATGTTGCGCAGTTCACCGCCTGCGTCGAAACCCCAGATCGGGCCGACACGCTCGGCAACGGCCGGGCCGAAGAGTTTTCGCACCAGATGTTCCTGGCCCTTGTAGCCGGTGGCCAGAACGATCAGGTCAGCGGGCAGCATTTCGCCGCTTCGCAGCCGCGCACCTTCGGCCGCGAATCCGGTGATATCGGAGAATTGCGCGAGATCGATCTTTCCCTCCACGATCAAGTCCGAACAGCCGACATTGAAGTAATAGCCGCCGCCGCGTGTGAGGTATTTGAATTGCCAGCCGGTGCCGTCTTCACCGTCATCCATGCGAAACCCCTTGCGTTCGAGCTTGGCGAGCAGTTCGCGGTCCAATTCTTTCGCCTGCGCAGTGAGCTTGACGTGGGTTTTCTTCGCCAGAGCCGTGGGCATGGAAGTGGTGATGAGGTCGCAGTCTTCCAGCGGCGGGCCTTCGCCGTAGAGCGCGTAGGGAAGCTGGGCGCTGGGTTCGATGTTGACTACAAGAGTTGAGCCGCGCTGAACCAGGGTGACCTGCGCGCCGCCGGCATGCAGATCCTGGGCGATGTCGTGGCCGCTGTTGCCGGTGCCGATGACCAGCGCCCGTTTTCCTTTCCAGGACGCGCCGTCGTCATACTGGCTGGAGTGCAGCACCTGGCCGCGAAATTTTTCCAGGCCGGCCATGGCGGGAATTTCCGGAATGCCGCTGACCCCGGTGGCCATGACTAGGTGGCGCGGTTGCACGCCGCGTTGACTGCCATCAGCGCGGCGCAACGTCACGTTCCAGTGTCCGGCGGCTTCGTCGTAACTGCCGCCTTCGAATTCGGTGGCGGTCCAGTAATTCAGCTCCATGCTCTCCACGTAGGCTTCGAACCAGTTGGCGAGCTTGTCCTTGGGGATATAACTTGGCCAGTTCGGCGGGAAGGGCAGGTAGGGAAGGTGATTGACGTGCGCCTGATTGTGCAGGGTGAGTGCGTGATAGCGCTTGCGCCAGTTATCGCCGATGCGCGGCTCGCGATCCACGATCAAGGTGTCGATTTGCAGTTGCGCGAGCCGCGCCGCGATGGATAAACCCGCCTGCCCGCCGCCAATGACCAGCACCTGCGGATCGCGGTCCGCATACGCGGCGGCGGCGTGGCGCAGGTCGAGCCAGTTCGGACCGCGAAAATCCCGCGAATAGGCCTGACCCGTCGGGCGCGATGCGCCGAGTTTTTCCTCGAATCCCTTCAGTTCCTCCAGCGTGGTGTGCAGCGTCCAGGCTCTCCACTTCTCGTCCAGGCCGGGGGTAAGCCGTAGCACGCCGCTGCCCCGGCCCTCGAGGGTTTCGAAACGGAAGATCGCCTCGATGGCGTCCACCCCGGCTCGGGCCACCCGGCGCGGGGCGGTTCGGCGCGGATCGATCTTGAATCCGGCGGGCCGGGTACCGGAATATTGTTTGGCAAGCGCTGACACGATGGCGTTGCGGCCGCTGACAGTCGTTATGCGCCAGGTCAGGCCCAGCAAGTCCCGCCAGTGACTGTCGGTGTGAAGCAGCGCTTCGAGTTGGGCATAGCCCGGTCCGGCGAGCGCGCGCTCGAATTGGTCCAGCCAGTCCTCGACCGCTGTCGTCGCGGGAGTTGTCGTAACGGTCATGGCAAGTTTCAGCAAAAAAATGCTGCCGGCAATGTACCGCAATTCCGGCGCAACAAGCTCGCCCGAATCCGACAGGTCAGGCATGGCGTCCGGCTTGCCCGGATAGTGTGGTGGACAATCACCTGCGCCTGCGCGGCGAAGAGGGATTGCGTGTGCTGGATGCTTCGATCATGCCAAACGTGGTGTCAGGCAATACGAATGCCGCGGTCATCGTGATTGTGGAGAAGTCGGTAGACAGCTTTCTCGCGGACGCATGGGAGTCGCACCGTGTGCCTTCCGGATGAATTGGGGTTTCCCCTGCATCTGCATCAATCAAATTTTGATTTTCGCAGGACATCGACACTGGCGTCGACGAAGGCGCGTACGGTTGCCGACATCATCTTCGAATGGGGATAGACCACGTGCACGGGCAATGGCGGCGGTTCGAATTTCTCCAGAACGAGTGACAGCTTGTTCGCGCGGCGTTCGGGCGCCACCTGATAGGAAAGAAAAAGGCCAAGCCCGAGCCCTTTTACGCAGGCTTCAACGGCTGCGTCCACCTGATTCGACGAGATCAAGGGAGTGATCGGAACTTTCAGGATCCTGCGAGCGGATTGGAAATTCCACTCGCTGCCAGGGGTCAGAGAAAGAAAATTCACGCAACGATGGTGGCGCAGGTCCTCCGGATGCCTGGGTGCGCCAGCCTTGCGCAGATACCCCGGGCTGGCGCAAGCCACTCGTCGAACTTCGCCAACAGGGATGGCAATCAGGGACGAATCATTCAAATGGCCGATGCGGATGCCCAGATCGAACCCTTCTTCGACAATGTGCACGACACGGTCCAGTAACGTCAGTTGCGCACTGACAGCCGGGTGCCGCAGCAGAAAATCGCAGACGATGGGTGCCACGTAGCGCCGGCCGAAAAGTACCGAAGCAGTAATTGCCAGCCTGCCTTGCGGCGTGGCGCGACGTGACGCCAGCGAGGTCTCCGCTTCCTGGACCGCAAGAAGAATCGCCTTGCAGTGTTGCAAATATTGCGCGCCCTCATCGGTCAGGCTAAGTCTGCGCGTGGTGCGATTGAACAGACGTGTGCCCAGCCGCTTTTCCAACCCGGCCAGCGTTCGAACCACCGTCGGCAATGACGTATCGAGTGCGACAGAGGCGGCCGTCAGGCTGCCCAGTTCCGCGATGCGAACAAAGGTGGTCATGGCCGAGAAAGTATCCATGACACGGATTATTACTCCATCCTGTGAAGCAGTCTATTGCGATTAACGCCATTTATCGAAACACTGGAGGTTTCCATAATGGCCACGCGGTTGAGAAATTCAACAGTCTGGAAAGAGCAGTTCGCCGCATTTCCTTTTTGTGTGAGCCCAACGCCGCCCCTTACTTTCCCTCGGAGGTTTGCCATGAATATGAAGTTTCAGCGTTATTTTCGCGTCTTCCCCCTTTAACAGCCCAGCGGGGGCGGCACTGCTCCCGCCTTTTTTCTCAGGTCATCAAAGGAGAACCCATGAAGATTCCCGCATCCGACATTGCCTTCACAACGGCGGTCAAGGCGATCCAGTCCCGTGCCGGTTCGCGGCGGGCGTACGCGCGCATGGAGGAAGGCCCTGGTTGGCAAACGGAGCTGACTTCGGAAATCTCGGCATTCATCTCGGCGCAGACCAGTGTTTTCCTCGGCACAGCGAATCCACAAGGGCAGCCCTATATTCAGCATCGAGGCGGTCCACCAGGATTCCTGCATGTGCTGGACGACAAAACCATTGGTTTCCTGGAAGAACGCGGCAACCGGCAATTCATCACACAGGGAAATCTGGCGGAGAATCCCAAAGCGCATTTGTTCCTGATTGATTATGCGCATCAACGCCGCGTGAAAATCTGGGGTGAGGCGCGCGTCATCGAAGACGATTCGGTGCTGTTGGAAAAGTTGACAACGAAAGGCCAGGCATCGCAAAGCGGTAGAGCGATTTTGTTTCAGGTTGCCGCGTGGGACGCCAACTGCCCGCAGAATATTCCGCAGCGTTTCGAGGCGGCGGACGTGAAGCGTGCAATCGAAGAGCGGGATAGACGGATTGCCGAACTCGAAAAAGAGGTCAGCAAATGGAAACAAGCGGCTTTGCAATTGCCGGTTGCGGGGTGAATTGCGGGGGCGCCGTGCCTGACCGATTCCGGGCACGGTGCGAAGCGTCTTATACGCGCTTCAATTCGCCCTGGATGGTGGCACCACGCACGATGGTCAGCGTTGCGTAACGCAGCTTTCCGTCCACAATGGCCCGCGCGCCGATCGTCAAGTCCTGGCAATCCACTGCTCCGGAGAGACTACCATCAACTGTAATGATGTCGGCAGTCACGCTGCCATCCACTTTTCCGGAGGCGCCGACGACAAGTGCCTTGACCGTCAGATTGCCGGTAATGGCGCCGTCTACCGTTAATGAGCCTTCCGATTTCATGTCGCCGGTAAATTCAAAACCGGCGCTGATAACGGAAGCCTTGACGACGGAGATCCTCACTTGTTCGGGGGCGACCGGTTGCGGTGCCGGGCGGACAGGCTCGGGACGGAGCGCCCGTTCTGGCATCTTGAGCACGGCGCCTTGCAGGGTCCTGTCTTCGTGAATCATAAATTCGGATTTTTTGGGGAACATGTCGAAGTCACCGAGGTCAAGCTGCCGCAGCCACGGCGATCCGGCTTAAATTGCCCTGCAGGTCGCCGCCTTTTTCGATCTCGATCTCCGCGTACTGCACCGCGCCGATGACCTTGCCGGTCGATCGGACAAAAAGTGCCTTGTTGGAAACCACGTTTTCGTGAATTTCACCGCGGACGTCGACCAGATCGGCAGTGACCTTGCCTTTCAACACGCCGGTGCTGCCCACCAGAATTTCACGCGCGGTCAGATCCCCGTCGATGGTTCCGGAAATCGAAGCACTGTTGGGAACCGTGAAATTGCCACTGAGTTTCACCCCTTCGCCCACGACCAGACAACCGTTCTGATTTTCGTCAGCCATACCAACCTCCTTGAAGACATGGGTCCGCACTCGCGTTGCTCGCGAAGGCGGAGAATTGAATACCCGACAAACGCGTTCATTGTCATCGGGGCGTGGATCATTCGATTCCGGGAACAAGAGGAGGAATCCCGGGTATTTCGGCAATCTCGCGCTCGGATGCGACGGGTTCGACCGGGGCGACCTGGCAGACGGCAAGGCTCGTTATCCAAAGGTCCCTTTGACCAGAGAACCCACCGCGCCGGAGAATTTGGCCAGACTGAATCGTGATGCCGGCCGGGGTTGCGCCGGGAGCCGGGAGGCCGCGGACTCGTACTTGTCCGCATGCTTGAGCAGATCGTCAATCACCGAAAGGACTTCCTCGAAACTCTGGTAGCGGTCCTCGGCATCCGGAGTAAGCATTTTGGCGATCAGCCGCCGCAGTTCCGCAGGGAGTGAGCGGAATGCATCGTTCTGGATCAGGTGGTCCTGAACCAGGCGCGGAATCGCGCCAGTGAGCATTTCCGAGAAGACCATGCCCGCGGAGAATACGTCGGCACGAACACTGTGTGGTTCATCCGGAATGCGGTACCAATTCCGAGTTTCGCCGTCATCGACATAACGTTCTTCCAGCCCGATATCGGAAATCTTGGCGTGATGGTCGGCCGACATCAAGATATTTGTCGGGCGCAAATTGCCGTGGAACATGCGGTTCTTGTGCAGGAAGGATAGCCCTTCGCAGATCTCCCGGGCGGTGGCCAGCACCTCCCGCCAGGGGCGCACATTCGCGAGGCGGTCCTTGAGGGTTCCGCCGGACAGGTATTCCATCACCATGATGGAGGTGCGTCCGCTGGTGGATGTCCCGTAAATATCCACGACATTCGGATGTTTGAGATTCGTGAGCAGCCGGGCTTCCTGCAGCCCTGATTTCGCATCCTGGATTTTCTTGATTACCAGAAGCTGTCGGGTTGCCCGGTTTTCGAACAGGTACACGGCGCCGAAACGATTTTCCTTGATGACGTCAATCAGTCCGAACTTCTCGGCAAGATTGCTGATGCTGGCGACGGCCTGTGCCTTCTGTTCCGCACCGATGTGCGCACCCTGAAAGAAGGCGAGCAAGGCGTCTTTCGCCGCATCAGCACTCGCAAAACGATCCGCCGGATTTGCGCGCAGGCAGGTGACGATGATTTCGTCCAGACGCCGCGGCAGCGTTACATCGATTTTTGAGGGCAGCACACCGGGCACCGGTTTGCGGCCGGTAAAAAGTTCGTACATGACCACGCCCAGTGAGTAGATGTCGCTGGCCAGCGTTACGCCGGACAGGCCCTGTTTCTGTTCCGGTGACATGTAACTCGGTGTGCCCAGCACGGCGTCGCCCGGGTTCGCGTCGCCGCCGAAAAGATGGGCAATCCCGAAGTCGGCGACTTTCACATTGCCTTCGTTGTCGATCAGGATGTTGGCGGGCTTGATATCGAGATGGATCACGCCGTTGCGGTGGGCGTAGGCAAGTGCTTTGCAAAGTTGCACAACGGCATCCACTTTCCGGCGGAAGTCGTAACTGCCCTCGGCAATAACCCGGCCCAGGTGAGTACCCTCCACGAATTCCATCACGAAGTAGGGCACCGAGTCGGCGATGCCGCGGTCGATCACATGAATGATGTTCGGGTGGTTGAGCCGGGCGATGATGAGCGATTCGCGCTGGAATCCTTCGACCACGGCGGGGTCATCGGTCAGCGTTCGCGACAAGACCTTGATTGCCACCGGCCGGCGCAGCGACCCCTGCACGGCCTTGTATACCTGCGCCATGCCCCCTTCCCCGATTTTTTCCACCAACTCGTAGTCGCCAAACTTTGCCATGTCCGTTTCCCGGGAGCATTTGCCTCCACATGCGATATCGACCGATCAGCGCCGGACTTGATTGGACACGATCGGACTTTGCGGTTTTTCCAGAGGACTGTTTTCCCATGAATCGGGGCACTTTTTCCAATCTGCTTCGCAGGGTGCGATTGCGCGGTGCCGTGTCTTTCTACTTCAGCCTTCGTGACTGACGGTAGGCCGAGGGGCCGGCAGCGAAAGACGTCGCTGAGGGTGGGAAGCCCGGGTGCGACAGATATATGGAGTACCACGGTCCCGCAAAAGCAGCACATGGTCTGCTACAAGCGGGCTGCTGCCGGTACGCCTCTCGGCGGGCGACGTCGTCCTGTTTCCTCAGGATGACTGGTTCGTGATTTCGAGCGCGCCGGGAATCATCCGCGATCCGGATAACTCGCCGCCATGCCCGCGCGCACATCCTGCTGAATGCCGTACTGCGGAAACGGGTACCGTAATCCGTTTCTTGAAAGCGCTTCCATCCCGGCGAGTGCCCGCGCCAAATCTTCGGGCGGGCAGGCCATCAACATCTCGTCGTCGAGCACACCACCGTAGCGCCGCTCTGCAAAACAAGGTATCGACAGGCTGGCGCTACGCGTGGCCAGCGCGCGTCCCCAGGAGTCCGCGCACGAAGATTCACCGACGACACTCCAGTCGAAACGCCGGTATCCGCTCCATTGCAGTCCGTTGATGAAGTACATCATTGCACCGGGTGTCGCGTAGAAAAGTGTGATGTCCGGCGGGTCAAGTCTCCCGCTCGCGAGTGGAGACACCGCGAGCGCCCGATAGCGGCCGGTCGGCACCAGATGCATCGCTGCCTGGTGGCGAGTCGCATCTTCGACGGTGGCATACCAGACGCCTTTCATGTGCGCCCCGGTCTTCCATTGTTCGCTCTGCCCGCCGAGTCCGATCACCGAGCGGCACTGGTCTCCCACCAGATCGTCTGATGTAATGCCCACCGTCCAGCCCAGTCGCGCAGCCTGCGCCACGACTTGGTCGGTCGTGTGAAGCGAACCCTTCGGGCGGCGGATTTTTGGTATTGCCTCCATCGCCTCCACCGTTTCGAAAAGTTTCATTCCGATAGGGATTGCGCGCAATCGCAGCACACGCTCCAGCTCCGCCGCTGCCCGCACAAGTGTTGATGTTTTTGGTTCGTCCATGGCTCTTCTCCCGAGACCTGTCCACGCCCGCAATCCGCATCGCGCGGACTGCGGCACATTCGAACAGCCATGGTAGGGCAAATCCGCAGTTAACCGAATTCGGGTCTCAAGGACCCAGCCTTCCAGCAGTTGCTATTGACCTCAGGCCGCCTTACGCAGAGGAGGATCCACCGGCATCGCCGAACGGTACAAGTGCTGCCGTGCGCGCGACAGCCGTGTCATCACGTTTTCTTCCGAAAGATTCATCAGTCCGGCGATTTCGCGTCCGCTGAATCCGCCGAGCACTTGCAATAGCAGCGGCTCCCGCAACGACTCCGGCAACGCGCGCAAGGAGGCTTCCAGCTCCACCCGCTCCAACTCCACACTGTCGCCAGCCACTTGCAATTCGTCCAGGTCAGTTTCGATCGTCTCAAGACGCTTTTTCCGGTAGCAACGAAAGTGTTCATTGCGAAGAATCGAGAACAACCATGCCTTGAGCGATGTCTTCTCGCGCACCGACCCGATTGACCGCCATGCCGCCATCAGCGTCTCCTGAACGAGAT
Organism: Burkholderiales bacterium; assembly: GCA_046155535.1. GTDB lineage: Bacteria > Pseudomonadota > Gammaproteobacteria > Burkholderiales > JACQAP01 > JACQAP01. The sequence continues at coordinate 7,895 of JBJXFN010000172.1, read as the reverse complement.
CCTCGGCCTGCCACCGATCCCGGCACAACCAGTAGCCAAAGCGATACAGATCCTTCGAGTACGCATGAACCAGCGCCTCGAATTGAGGTGGGTCACGGGATTCGATCCCCGCACTCGTGTCCGGCGACCTTGCGAGGTCGCAGAATGCGTTCTTTTCAGATTTATCCAGATTTTTCATTTTCAGAATTCCATTCCAATCGATGACATGGCCGGCCGCGCTGCGGCGGCCGGGCATGTTGACTTCGGTCACGCCGCGACTCTTGCCTCAACGCGCCGCACGAGCGGGCTCGCCGGCCTTATCGCAACGCGCTCGGCGACAAGCGCTGCCGCGAGTGGTCGATTTCCGCTGCGCGATGCTGCCTCGATCAGTGTCAGGTCCAGCAGGTCGCGCTGGGCATGGCTGCCGCCGAATCGGTGCGCACGCGAACGGATAGGCCGCAGCAGTGAGACGACTGTTGCGTGGTCGTTCGCCACGAAGGCCTGTACGGCGCGCGTTGCGGGTTCGCCGACCTCGGAAGTGAAGGCCCGATTGTCGCCCTCGTCACCAAGCGCAGTGCGCTGCGCCTCGCGCAATTGCGCGGCCAGGTCACTGCGGCCGGCGCTCGCGAAGGCCATCATCGCGTGCAGATCGTTGAATGCATAGTTGCCTGCAGTGGCGTGTGGCGCCCAGCGTTCGGCCAGGGGTTTCCAGCGATCCCCGACATCCACGCCGCGCAGCGCGAGACGCCACAACAGTGCGCTCTGGTCGATCATTTCGAGCACAACAGCCGAACCTGGCCCGCCAATGGAGGCGTCGTACATCGCGAGTACGTCGTCGTGCCGGTCCTGCTCCAACTTGAACAGCGCCAGGTGCCACCAGTTGTGTACCGCCAGGAAGCTGTCGCGCGACCAGTGTGCCGCGTTCGGCTCGAGCCAGGCGATGCCGTCTTTCGGTGCGTTGCGCATTTCGTACACATGTGCCACCGCGTGCCAGGCCCAGGTGTCGCGCGGCTGGAGGTCGATTGCCCTGCGACCGACGCGCTCGGCCTGCGCATAGTCGCCCGTCTCCTCGAGGCCAAAGGCGTGCATGCCCAATACCGCATGGTGGCCGGGCATGGCGTCGTTCCAGTGTGGACGAACGCGCGCAACGCGATCGCGCAGCATGCGCGAGTCGCCGGTAAAGAAGTCCACCTGATGGCCGGCTTGCAACGCCAGCAGGTCGCGCGGGTTTTGCGCCGAAATATCCTCGAGCAGCTGGCCGCCGTCATACCAGCGACCCGCAGCGACAAGCGCCGCGGCGCGCGCATGCATCCGTTCACGATCGGTTCCGGCATGGTGTGCCGCGGCCTCGGCCGCCTCACGTGCCGTCACCAGCGCGGGCGCTTCGGTGCCGAGCAGGTGCAGCCAGGCGCGCAAGGTATGTGCGATCGACATCTCCGGTGCCTCGGCGAGCGCACGATTGATGGTCGCGAGCGGGTCGCTAATCAGGCAGCGCAACTCGTGCGCGGCGGCCTCGTAATGTTCGATTGCGGCGGTGTTGGCGCCGCTCACGTGATGTCCCAAAGCGTCAATAAGAGCAGTCATGAAATGGTCCTCCAGGGTCAGGCGGTCACCGCGCTTGCGGCCACCGAAGTTACGAAACGGGTCAGGTCAAGGGCAAAGCGCTGCGGCTCCTCCCAGTGCATCGCGTGCCCGGCGTCGGCGTACTCGACAAGCCGGGCCGTGCGGATCAGGTCCCTCATCGCTACCTGATCGTCTGCCGAGCAGAACACGTCGTGCCGACCCCAGACGATGAGCGTCGGCACTTCGACTTTCCTCAGGCGGGCGGAGAAGTCGTCGTCGATCAAACCGCCGATGGCGGCACGCCACACATGCGCGGGTACCTTCAGGCTCTCGGCAACGAATCGGTCGAGCATCGACGCAGCGATCGGTCGGGCCAGCGTGCTGCACTGGAAATCGCGTGCAAAGGCCTCGGGTACCGGGTCGGTAAGCGGAACGATCTGCTCTCGATGGAAGGCCTGCAGTTCTGGCGGCCGGCCAAACCAGGGCATCGTGCCGGCCAGCAGCAGGCCGGCAACCCGGGACGGATGGTCAATTGCGCAGCGCATCGCATTGACGCTGCCCATCGAGTGGCCGACGAGCACAGCGCGCTCGATCGCCATGGCGTCCATGAAGGCCACAACGTCGGCGGCAAAGTCCGCGGACCGGTAGCCGCCGGCTGGTTTGTCGCTGCCGCCGTGCCCACGCTGAGTGAGCGCCAGGACACGCAGATCGGGCGGCAGGTGCGGCAGCACCGGCTCGAAGGAGCGCCACGAATCGGTGACGCCGTGCAGTGCGATGACCGGCGTGCCGTCGCGGTTACCTTGTACGACGAACTCGAGCCGCACGCGGCCAGGTAGCTGGATGTGGTTCAGGATGGGTCTCATGGGGTGCTCCTTAGTTACGGATTAGAGGTGGGCCGGGATACGTCGCGTGCAAGCAGCATGTCGAGTACACGGGCCGAAGCGCCGTGCCAGAAGCCAGTGGCGTGTTCGTAGCCGCGTGGGTTCTCGAACGTGCCGAAGAGCAGGTCAATTAGCGGCAGGTCGGCATAGTTTTTCGCGTGGATGTCGCGCGCATGGTGAATCGTGTGGCTCTCCGGACGTTGCACGAAGTAGCCCAGCCAGCGCGGCGTGCGCAGGTTGGCGTGCTGGAACATGCCAAGGAAGGTGACCACGAGGATCGTGGTCGTCGCGGCCGAAGGCGCGAGACCGAGCAACGTCAGTGCCACGCTCGGCACCAGCGTCCAACCGACGATGTCGAGCGGGCTGAACCAGAACGCACCGTAGACGTCGAGCCGCTCTGCGCTGTGATGCATCTGATGCGAAACACGGAACCAGGCACCAACGCTGTGCATGCCGCGGTGGTAGGCATACGCCAACAGTTCGTAGACCAGCAGGCCGAGGGCTGCGGCAGCCAATGTCGGCCAGCCGGAGAGGTCGAACAACTGGAGCGGACTGAGGGCATCGGCCCAAAGCAGCGGCAGGTAGGACGACAGCAGAAAATAGACGGCGAACACCACCAGTGCGCGTCCGCGCCAGCCGGTTACGCGCGGCAGCGGGCGGCCCGGGAAGAGTTGTTCGGCGAGTGCCAGCGCCGCGAACATCGCGAGCATGGTCAAAGTGATCGGATCGGATAACAGATCAAGAGGGGTAGGCATTTGAGTTCTCCAATGAAAAGTTGAATGAAGTATTGCGAGGACCGGATTCTCCGGACGCGGGGGCGTGCCAGACAGCGGCTTTTAAGCAATAATCCGTTCATTCCTGCCACGCGGAGGCATCCATGACCAATCGACCCATCACCGTGGCGTTGCTGGCGATGCCGAACGTCAGCGCCGCGACGCTGTACGGATTCCACGACTTCCTTTGCTGCGTTGACCGCGACTGGTCGCTGTTGCACGGCGGCCATGCCGAATCGCCGTTCCGTTCGATGGTGGTCAGCCGTGACGGCCTGCCGGTAGAAGCCGCGAACGGGGTACGCATCGCGCCGGAGGCCTCGTTCGACACCTGCGGTTCGCCCGACGTGGTGTGCGTAACCGATCTCGCGATACCACCCGGCGAACCGCTTGGTGACCTCTATGACGCGGAAGTCGAATGGCTGCGCAAGCGGCACGCAAATGGTTCGATTCTCGCGTCGTCGTGCTCGGGGGCGATGCTGCTTGCGCGCACCGGGCTGCTCGAAGGGCTGGACGCCACTTCACACTGGGCCTACTGCGACGTGCTCAGGCGCGATTACCCCGGCACGCGCTGGTTCCCTGAGCGCGGCCTGCTGTTCGCCGGGGCCGGACAGCGCATCGTGATGGCCGGCAGCGGCATTGCCTGGCATCAGCTTGTGTTGGCCCTGATCAGCCGATTCGCCGGCGCAGAGGCGGCGATGCAAGTGGCACGCCTCAACCTGATCGATTCTGCCGAGACCAGCCCGATCGCCTATTCTTCGCTGCGCCATGGCGCGCAGTCCGCCGATCCGGCGGTGGCGGCGGCACAATCCTGGGCTGCGGAGAATTACCGGGATGAGGCGCCGGTGGCGCAAATGGTCGCGCTCTCCGGGCTTGCCGAACGCACATTCAAACGCCGCTTCATGCAGGCCACCGGCATGAGTCCGCTCGACTACGTCCAGCATGTGCGACTCGAGGAAGCGAAACAAATGCTGGAGTCGGGCGATGTGTCGATCGAGTCGATCGCCTTTGAAGTGGGCTACCGCGACACGAGCTTCTTCAACCGCCTGTTCAGTCGCAAGGTCATGATGTCGCCGGCGCAATACCGGCGCCGATTCGGCGGGCTGAAATCGCGCCTGCGCGAGGCAGGTGATGCCCTCGGCTAATCCTGCTGTAGCGGGTTGTAGTACGCCGCGTGATCATTTGTCAAAGATCGTTCCACTGATACGCGGCAGCCTTTGTTACCATGCGTCGGTCAAACAAGATCGCAACCAGTTATCGCAGCGCAACATAGTTTGGGGGAGGCCTGACCTTGAAAACACTTATCGCTTGTTCGGCGACCGTGGCGCTTTTGTGCGCAGGGGCCGCGGTTTCAACTGTTGCCCAGGATGTCATTACCTTGCATGGGGCAGTGCAGTTCAATGACGAACATGCCTACAACAAGACGCTGCTCAAGTTTGAGGAACTGACGCGCAAGTATTACGGCAAGCCGATCAACTTCGTGCTGCACCGGAACAGCGAGCTCGGACTCGAAAAAGACTACTTCGTCTACATGAACCAGGGTCGCGGCGTTGATTACGCGGTGGTGTCGCCGGCGCACATGTCCACGTTCTCCCGCTCGGCGCCGTTCATCGACGCGCCTTTCCTGTTTCGCGATCACGATCATTGGCGAAAAGTGATCGACGCAGACATCTTCAAGCCGATCGCCGAAGAAGTGGCGCGCAAGGCCGATGTGCTGCTCATCGGGTACGCCGGCGGCGGGGTGCGCAATGTGTTTGCGAGCAAACCGCTGCCGAGTCTCGACGCAATGAAGGGCGTCAAGCTGCGGGTCATGGGGGCGCCGGTGTGGAGCCGGGCGTTCGCGGCGGTCGGCATGGCGCCGTCGGTGATCGCCTACAACGAGGTGTACAACGCGATCCAGAACGGCGTGATTCTCGCGGGTGACAACGAGGCCGCCGGCATTGAGCAGATGAAGTTCTACGAAGTGGCTCCCCATGTGTCGCTGACCCAGCATTCCTACACCATCCGGCCAGTGTGTTTCTCCGGGAAAACGTTCAAGGCATTGCCGCCCGCGCTGCAGGCGGCGGTGCTCAAGGCGGGCCGGGAAGCCGGCGCCTACGGCCGCGACCTCGAAGCGCGGGAAGACGTCGCCAAACTCGAAAAAATGGAGAAGGCGGGCAAGCTGAAGCGGATCGCGTTTCCCGACCGGGCGCAGATGCAGAGCCGGGTCGCGCCGGTGCTGGAAGCCTACGCAAAGGAAATCGGCGCGGAAGAAATTCTCGCGAAGATCAACGCCATCCGATGAATCGTGTGATCGCGTGGTATCACCGGCTGCTGACCTGGCTGATGGTCGCCACGGTGGCGGTCCTGATCGTGCCGGTGACGTTGCAAGTCCTCTCGCACACGACCGGATGGGTGCCGGCCTATCTGTGGACCGAGGAGCTTGCCCGTTTCCTGTTTATCTGGATGGTGATGCTGGGCGCGATGATCGGCGTGCGCGAGGGCACGCATTTCGAAGTGGATGTCTGGCCCGCGCTAGGCGTGCGTGCAGGTGCGGCGCTCAGAATCGTCTCGCTGCTGTTCGTGCTGGGCTTCGCGCTGGTGTTCGTGTGGTGGGGCATCGAGTTTGTCCGTTTCGGCTGGGACCAGCTGTCTGAAATCGCCGAATTGCCGATGTGGATGATATTCATTGCCTGGCCGGCGGCCGGCGCCACTTGGCTCGTGTTCGCCGGTGCGGCCCTGCGTGGCGCGGTCGTTGTGTTCGTGACCGGAGAGACGCCATGATGCCTCCATCACGAATAGAACCCCGGAACCTGGCGTCTCCTCCCTCATCCCCAACCCTTCTCCCGAGTGGAGAAGGGAGCGTCGAGTGCCCGCTGATGCGGGCAGGTTACTGGGTAGGCGCCGTGAGGGAATCCGTGTGAGCGGCGCGGAACTTTCGCCGGGGCTGGCTTCGGCAATACTGTTCGGCAGTTTCTTTGCGATGCTGGTGTTGCGGGTGCCGGTCGCGTTTGCCCTCGGGCTCGCCTGTCTGCCGATTGTCGTGATCGAACCTCGCCTGTCGCCCCTGATGTTGTTCAACGAGACCTTCAAGGCCTACAACTCGTTCATCCTGCTCGCGGTGCCGTTTTTCCTGCTGACCGCGAATCTGATGAATATCGGCGGCATCTCCGATCGGCTGGTGCGCCTGTCGCGCACCATGGTGGGCCATTTTCCCGGGTCGCTGGCCCAGATGAACGTGCTGCTGTCGGTGTTTTTCGCCGGCATTTCCGGCTCCTCGACGGCGGATGCCGCGAGCCAGAGCAAGCTGTTCATCGAGGCCCAGACCAAGGAAGGTTACGGCGTGTCGTTTTCCGTGGCGATCACCGCGGTGTCCGCCGTTCTCGCGGTGATCATTCCACCCTCGATCCTGATGGTGGTGTGGGGCGGCGTGATCTCGACGTCGATCGGCGCGATGTATCTCGCGGGCATCCTGCCCGGATTGTTGATCGCCGGGGCGCAGATGGCCACCGTGCATGTCTACGCAAAGAAATACCGTTACCCGGTTTATGCGCGGTCCACCTGGAAGGAATTCCTGTCGGCCGCGGTGCAATCCCTGCCGGCGCTGGCAACACCGGTCATCATCGTCGGCGGCATATTGCTCGGCTGGTTCACCGCGACCGAGTCTGCGGCGATCGCGGTGCTCTACGCAATTGCGCTGACCACGCTGGTCTATCGTGAAATGACCGGGAGAAAACTCTACGAGGCGCTCGCCGAAACCGGCCGCCTTGCTGCCGTTGCCCTTTTCTGCGTCGGCACCGCGTCCGCATTCGGCTGGCTGCTCGCCTACTACCAGATTCCGAAACTGCTGCTCGCTGGCGTGATGGGCTGGGATCTCGGGCCGATCGGAGTCGGGCTGCTGATTGCCTTCACCTTTCTCGTGGTCGGCTGTTTTCTGGATGCCATCCCCGCGATCATCATCGTGGGCACCACGCTGCAGCCCCTGGCCATGTCGGTGGACATGCACCCGGTGCAGTTCGCGATCATCGGAATCCTCTCGCTCGCCTTCGGACTGGTCACCCCGCCCTATGGCCTGTGTCTGCTGATCGCCTGCGCGGTCGCGAAGGTGCCGCTCAGATATGCGCTGAAAGACACGATGATCATGCTGGTGCCGATGCTGGTGGTGCTCATCGCCTGCATCGTCTGGCCGGAGATTCCGCTGTTCCTTCCCGGGCTGTTCTCGCCGGACTTCCTGAAATGACACCGCGTCACGCGGCCACGGAATCGATCAGATAACTGGCTCGTCGTCAGGTCACGCGGAGTCAAGCGCCGCCAGCACGCGTTGGAAGAATTCGTCCGCGTGCGCCGTATCGATCCAGCGCACCACCAGCACCATTCCGCGCTCGGGTTCGATCCAGACGTAGTTGCCACCGGCGCCGATGGCGAACCAGCTGGATGCCGGGACCGACGCATAGACGCGCCGCGCGTGGTTGATCCACACGAGGTACCCGTACCAGGGTGCGGCTTCACAAGGATCTCGCATGCGTGCAATCCACTCCGCGGAAAGGACCTGGTGGCCGTTTGTCATGCCACCGTCCAGCATCATCTGACCGACGCGGGCCTGGTCACGGGCGCTGATCGACACGCCGCCGCCCCAGTGCGTGCCGCCGGGCACGGATTGGACGCGCCGGCCGTTGAGTTCGACCCAGGCATTGTCGTATCCGGCCCATTGCCAACTGTCGGT
>JBJXFN010000073.1:0-9183 GCA_046155535.1 Burkholderiales bacterium | reverse complement strand
CAAAAAATCGCCCAAGGTCGGCCGGGAAACGAATCCTCACCTCGCGGTTCGCATCAACCGGCGTGATGCCCGCGACTGCTCCGACACCATCCACATGACCGCTGACCAGATGTCCGCCCAGGCGGTCGGACAGGCGCAGGGATTTCTCCAGATTGAGTCGGGCATCCTTTGCAAACCCTGCGACCACACTCAGCGTTTCGCGGGACACATCCACCAGAAACCCTCTTTCCCAAAGCTTGACTACCGTCAAGCAAACACCATTGCAGGCAATGCTGTCGCCTACCGATACGTCCGACAGATCCAGGCCGCCGGCATCAATGGATACCGCGGCCGACTGGCTCGCAAAGTCGAAAATCGACACACGCCCTACCGCCTGGATGATGCCGGTAAACATTATGGATGCGCGATCCGGGCCACGATGCGCGTATCGGGGCCGAACCTGCGGGTGTCGCGGACGTCCAGAGGCAGACGCTGTGCCATGTCCGCCAAGGGCCCCAGGTCCAGCATGCCTCTGGCCCCGTGCCCCAGAAGATGCGGCGCAAAATACATCACCAGTTCGTCCACCACCCCGGCTTGCAGCAGTGCGGAATTCAGATTCACGCCAGCCTCCACGAGCACTTCGTTGATGCCACGCCCGCCAAGATGCGCCATCAAACGTGCGAGATCGACCTTGCCCTCCGCGTTGGGCAGTTCCAGCAGTTCCGCGCCTTTGTTTTGCAACACCGTCGCTTTGGCTGGATCCCGCGTCGCGGTCGCCACCAGCACCAGGCCGCCATCCAGAATTCTTGCGTCCGGTTCGATGCGCAACCGGCTGTCCACCACCACGCGCAGGGGCTGGCGCGTGGCCGGCACATCGCGCACGGTCAGCAGCGGGTCGTCATCGCGCAGGGTGCCAATACCGGTGAGCACCGCGCAGGACAACGCCCGCCAGCGATGTCCGTCCCGGCGCGCATCCGGGCCGGTAATCCATTTGCTCACCTTGTTCGCAAGCGCCGTCTTGCCGTCCAGGCTGGCGGCCAATTTCAGCCGCACCCAGGGTCGGCCGCGCTGCATCCTCGACACGAATCCAAGGTTCAACTCCAGCGCTTCCTTTTCGAGCACGCCCACCTCCACCGCGATGCCCGCCTTGCGCAGGGCGTCGAAACCATTCCCTGACACTTGCGGGTTGGGGTCTCGCATGGCACTCACCACCCGCGCCACCTTCGCGCCGATCAGGGCATCCGCACAGGGCGGCGTGCGCCCATGGTGTACACAGGGCTCCAAAGACACATACGCGGTGGCGCCCGCCGCGCGGGCACCCGCATTTTGCAACGCGATCACTTCAGCGTGGGGGCCGCCGCTGCGTTCGTGCCAGCCTTCTCCGACAATCTGGCCATCGTTCACCAGCACACAGCCGACACGAGGATTCGGCGTGGTGGTCTGCAAACCGTGCCGTGCCAGGCGCAGGGCGCGGGCCATGTAACGAAAATCGTCCGCACCCGGGCTCATGCAATCAGCGGCCCTTGCGGCGCGCCGCCGGTTTTTGCACTTCCCTGACCGCTTCGCGAAAATCCTCCACATCCTGGAAGTCACGGTACACGGAGGCAAAACGGATATAGGCCACCTTGTCCAGTTTGTACAACTCGCGAATCACCATCTCACCGATGCGCCGGGTTTCCACTTCCCTTTCGCCAAGCGAAAGCAGTTTGTGTTTCACGCGCTCGATCGCCCCTTCCACAAGTTCCGCGGACACCGGCCGCTTGTGCAGCGCGCGCGTGAACCCGATGCGCAGCTTTTCCTCCTCGAACTCTTCCCGGTAGCCGTTGGATTTCACGACCTGGGGCATGCGCAATTCGATCGTCTCGTAGGTTGTGAAGCGCTTGTCGCATGCGGGACAGCGGCGGCGGCGGCGGATGCTGTCGCCCTCCTCATTGACCCGCGAGTCCAGGACCTGGGTGTCGGCGTTTTTGCAGAAGGGGCATTTCATGCCGAAGGACGAGGGCTGAGGTGCGAGGAGCGAGGTGCGAGTTCCGGGGCGCGTATCGAGAGATTGCGCCCGACCGACTCACGGAAAGCCGCCGGACCGGTGGATCGACTTTCCTCGCACCTCACGCCTCGCACCTCACCCCTGCTTTTCATAAACTGGAAATTTTCTGCACATCTCGGTGACCGCAGCGCGCACGCGGCCGAGGTTTGCCTCGTCGTGCGGCGCCTCGAGCGCATCGGCGATCAGCTGCCCAAGCCGGTCGGCTTCTGCCTCGCGAAACCCTCGTGTGGTCATTGCGGGTGACCCGATGCGCACGCCGCTGGTGACGAATGGTTTTTCCGGATCGTTGGGAATGGCATTCTTGTTGACCGTGATGTGGGCGCGGCCCAGCGCGGCTTCAGCATCCTTGCCGGTAATTTTCTTGGGACGCAAATCGACCAGAAACATATGGCTGTCGGTACCGCCGGACACGATGCGCAATCCGCGCTGCGCAAGAGCGGCCGCCAGCTTTCTGGCGTTGGCCAGAACCTGCACCTGGTAGTCACGGAAGTCAGGGGTCATGGCCTCCTTGAGCGCCACCGCCTTGGCGGCGATCACATGCATCAGCGGGCCGCCCTGGATGCCGGGAAAAATCGACGAATTGATCAGTTTCTCGTGTTCGGCCCTGGCCAGGATAATGCCCCCGCGCGGGCCACGCAGCGTCTTGTGAGTCGTAGTGGTCACAAAATCGGCAATCCCGACCGGTGTCGGGTAGACCCCGGCGGCCACCAGGCCGGCATAGTGGGCCATGTCCACAAACAGGAATGCGCCAATCGAATCGGCGATCTGGCGAAATCTCTCCCAGTCGAACACCCGGGAATACGCCGAGGCGCCTGCCACGATCATTCGCGGCTTGTGTTCCTGCGCGAGTTTTTCGACCTGCTCGTAGTCCACCAATTCCTGGTCAGTCAATCCGTATGCAACCGCCTTGTACAACTTGCCGGACAGGTTCACCGGCGAACCGTGCGTCAGGTGTCCCCCATGCGCGAGGGACAAGCCCAGAATGGTGTCACCGGGTTTGAGCGTCGCCGCGTACACGGCCTGGTTGGCCTGCGAGCCGGAATGCGGCTGCACGTTGGCATATTCCGCCCTGAACAGGGTCTTGGCGCGATCGATGGCAAGCTGCTCGGCCTGATCGACGAATTCGCAGCCGCCGTAATAACGCTTGCCCGGATATCCTTCGGCGTATTTGTTGGTGAGCACCGAGCCCTGGGCTTGTAGTACCCGCGGGCTGGTGTAATTTTCCGAAGCGATCAGCTCGATATGATCTTCCTGGCGTTGGCGCTCGGACTCGATCGCCTGCCAAAGTTCCGGGTCAAATTCCTGAATGGTCTGGTTCGCAGAAAACATGGGGCTGGAAAGAACTTCCTGAGACGAAAAAAAGGGGGGAACGGAAAGCGGCGGATTGTACCACCCTGAGGCTGTTCCTCACGCCGCTTGCGGGGCAAATCGGCAATCCATCCAGTCGCCAGACCCGATTGTTTTGGACTCTGAAAATATTGGCAAAACGGAATGTGAAGCATAGTCATCGCGCGCATGAGCCCGTCCGTGGAGGCAACGTGCGCACAATGCCTGACCGACGTGGTCGCCCTCGCGGCACTGCCCGTGTCGGCCTTGTGATGCCGGACGATGAACGCATCCACTGCCTGAAGGCCAGGTCCCCCCGCGTAGCACAGGGTAGAAAGTTTCCGGCGGCATGCGCGGATTCCCGCCCGGGATGCGACCCCGGCGCGATCCGGGCTGATTGTGTCCGTCGGCAAAGGTTGCTGCTATGATTCCCGCGTTCGCACCGGCCCCCACAGGGGAACCGTCAAAATAAAACTCGGGAGGATGTCATGCCAAAAACCACTTTAGCCAGACTGATGTGGCTGGGTATTGCAATCGTCGGTGCGTCGGCCATTGGCGGCATCGCCATGAGTCGCGGCGAATCCATCAATGCCATCTGGTTCGTTGCCGCAGCGGTATGTACTTATCTGGTGGCCTTCCGCTTCTACAGCGCCTGGATTTGCGCACGCGTCCTCACCCTGGACGAAACCCGGGCCACGCCCGCCGAACGATTCAACAACGGCCGCGACTTCGTGCCCACCAACAAGTGGGTAGTGTTCGGCCATCATTTCGCGGCCATCGCCGGGCCCGGACCGCTGATCGGGCCGACGCTGGCCATGCAGTTCGGCTATCTGCCCGGCACCCTCTGGATCCTGGTGGGCGCGGTCCTCGGCGGCTGCGTGCAGGACATGGTCATCATGTTTTGCTCGACCCGCCGCGACGGGCGCTCCCTCGGCCAGATGGCTCGCGACGAGCTCGGCCCGGTGGGCGGCTGGGCGGCGATGATAGGCACCATGCTGATCATGATCATCCTGATTGCGGTTCTGGGGCTAGTGATCGTCAAGGCCATGCAGCACGATCCCTGGGCCACGGCCACGGTCATGGGCACCATTCCTGTTGCGATGCTGATCGGCATCTACATGCGCGGCATCCGGCCGGGACGCGTGCTGGAAGGCACGCTCATCGGCATCGCGTTGCTGATTGCCTGCGTGGTCGGCGGCTTCTGGGTGGATCAGAGCGAATCCATGCGCAGCCTGTTCGACTGGGATGGCAAACAATGCGCCTGGTTCGTGATGATCTACGGGTTTGCCGCCGCCACCCTGCCGGTTTGGTTGCTGCTCGCGCCGCGGGATTACCTGTCCACGTTTCTGAAACTGGGCGTGGTCTTCATGCTCGCGATTTCCATCGTGGTGCTGGCACCGGAGGTCAAGATGCCCGCCATGACCGAGTTCGCCTTTTCCGGCATGGGCCCGATCTTCAAGGGAGACCTGTTCCCCTTTGTCTTCATCACCATCGCCTGCGGCGCCATCTCCGGATTCCATTCGCTGGTGTCTTCCGGCACGACGCCGAAGCTGCTTGCCAACGAAAAGGAACTTCGCATGATCGGCTACGGCTCGATGGCCCTCGAATCCTTCGTCGGCATCATGGCGGTGGTCGCAGCCACGGTGCTCGACCCCGGTGTGTATTTTGCGATCAACATCGACCTTGGCAAAACCGCCGAGGAAACGGTGGCGGTGATTTCGTCCTGGGGCCCGCAGTACGCGGTCACGGTTGAGCAGATGAAAGGCCTCGCGGTGGAGATGGGGCTGCCGTCACTTTTCGCTCGAACCGGCGGCGCTCCGTCACTCGCGGTCGGCATGGCCAGCATCTTCAGCGAAACCTTCGGCGGCGGGCTGATGAAGTTCTGGTACCACTTCGCCATCATGTTCGAAGTGTTGTTTATCCTGACGACACTGGATGCCGGCACCCGGGTTGGACGGTTCATGCTTCAGGACCTTGGCAAACATTTCTGGAAGCCCTTCGGCAATGTTTCCTCCTACCCGATGACCGTGATCGCCAGCCTGATATTTGTTGCCGCGTGGGGATACTTCCTCTGGCAGGGTGTCACCGATCCCAAGGGCGGCATTCGTTTCCTGTGGCCGCTGTTCGGCATTTCCAACCAGCTGCTCGCCGGCATCGCATTGACGGTTGCCACCGGCATCCTTATCAAGATGGGCAAGGGACGCTACTTCTGGGTGACCGGCCTGCCGCTCGCCTGGCTGGCGGTCGTGTGCACGACGGCGGCCGTCACCAAGGTGTTCAGCCCGAATCCGGAGATCGGCTTCTGGTCCGGCGCCAATGCGATTGCGGACAAAATCGCCAGCGGCGTCATCCCGGCCGAGAAAGCCGGCGAAGCCATGGCCCAGGTCATCGCATTCCGGATCGACGCGGCGCTGGCGTTGTTCTTCGCCATCGTGCTGTGGGTGGTGATCGCCGACATGCTGCGGATGACGCTGCGCATGCGTGCCGGCAAGTCGGTGTTGCCGTTGTCCGAATCCCAGTACATCAAGACGCAACTGAAACCCGGCATGGCCGGCGCCGGCTTGCACGCCTGAGGAACGCGACCATGATGACCGAATCCATCAAGCGAGCCTGGCATTACCTGCGGGAAGTCACCGGCGACGATGCCTACGAGCGATACGTGGCGCACCAGAAGAAAGTGCATCCGGAGGAGACGCCCATGTCCCAGCGGGATTATTTCAAGTGCCGCCAGGACGAGAAGTGGAGCAAGGTTTCGAGGTGTTGCTGAGGGGCGGGATCGTAAAGTCTCTTAGAGCACCTAAACAAGACGAAAAAAACTCCCTCACCCCAACCCCTCTGCTGCGCTTCAAGTGTGCCCTTGTCCCGGAGGGCGAGGGGCTTTTACTTCCCTCTCCCTCCGGGAGAGGGACCGAGGGTGAGGGAGTGCTTTGACTGCACTCCAGTTTATTTTGTTAGACGCACTTAGCGAGGCTGCGCAAAAATGTGCGGCCCGGGCTGTCGAATCACGGCATCGATTCGCTGATCGATCTGATCCAGACTCGGCCCGGCCTCCATGATCCATTGGAGGACCGGATCGATTTCCTTCCGGGTCGATTTCGGCTTCCAGGCCAGCGACAACACCGCGGTGTGGCAGGAGCGGTAACAACTGGAACCGTCATAGACTTCCCAGCGCCAACCGCCGGCGTATACCGCCGCGTACAGCAACTTCGCCTGGTTTTCCACCACGCCTTCGGCGATGCTCGCGTCGTAGAGCATTCTGTGCACTTCTTTCCACGGTGCCGTCTTTGCCCGGGAGAAGAAATCGTGCACCACTGCCGCCTTTCTGTACTCCGAGGGGAAAGGCAGATTGCCAACCGTCACGAACTGGCGCGGAACGTTTTCGCCGTCGAGAATGCCGCCCCGCTTTGCCAGCCACTGCCGGCCGCCGGAATCCACATAGGAAACGTTCTCCAGTAGCCGAAGTTCTTGGGCGAACTCGATTTCATCCAGCACCTCGACCACCACCCGGCCGGAGAACCCTGCCGGGTCGGCTGACGAGGACGTTGCGTACATCCCGGCAGCAAAGAGGGTGAGCAAAAAAATCTTCAACATGGATTTCAAATTTTTTCTCCGCGATAGAGACATCCTACCCTGTCTCAATCTTTGGTCCTCTGGACGCCCGAGTACTCCCCGCAATCCGGAAACAAATCCCCAGGGGTAGCCCGGCAGATATTTACTTTTGAGACCCTGCTGGTGTATCCGTAAACCCCTCGCCCATCAGGCGATGGGACGGAACTTTGACTCTCCCTCCGGGACAAGGGCACACTTGGTGCGGAGCAGAGGCCGACGCGGCAGCGGCGGGTGAGGAAGAGATTTTGAAGCGCGAGTTTCGCAAGGCGGTACAAATCATCAAGGCGATTTCTTTCGATCCAACAGAGCTGCCAGGACCATGGTCCGAGAAATCATGCGCTTGACCTCAGAGCTCGCGTGCATGGGCACGAGGTCCACTTCCGGGTGCTTTAGCTTGAACACACGAAAGACTTCGTCGGCAAACGCCTGCCCAACCGAGGCCACCGACGTGAAGTCAAGAATGACAATCTTAAACCGGTCAAATCGCGCAAGCAGACGCTTCGCTTGTGATCGAGATACCAAGTTGTCGTCGCCGTACCTCATGAGTTTCACGGGCACCACGGTCTTGGTGAAACCATAGTCTTCGTCAGAAGCAAACTTGTCGAAGACCTTCCTGGTGGTGCGCGAAGTGTGGTTGTGGAGTTCCATGCGCACCAGTGTCCCCGGTCTGGTGGCACTCGCCTGCAGAATCCAGTCCTCAGGCTGATCAAAGGAGTGGGAGAAGTAGACACCACCCGAAAAGATCTCGAACTCGTCAAACATGCGCGACGCGAAGAAGATTCCCTCCCCGGAGTGGTTCGCGGGATCCGTTGTGAACTTGCCCTTGGCAAGTTCCAGGACGGCATGCCTTTCGTCCATGAGATCCAGAGCGGATTGAATCTTCTTGAAGATCCCGACACCGTCATCGTAGACTTCGACAAGCGCCGACCCGGCCGTCTTCGTGAGCCTCACGTGTATGTGTTTACCGTCCGAGTGATCGATCGCGTTGTTAAACATCTCCGTAAAGCCGTAGTGCCAAATGTTCAGCACGTTCTCCGGTAGCTTCCCAAGAGAAGGCGCGACATGCTCGCGCCACACGCGGTCCTCCGTCAGGCTCGCATGAAGATCGAACTCTTTCGACCATTGTTCCAAGGGGGCCAACGAGTAACGCTTGCTTCGCGTTTGACCCTCTTGAGTCACGGTTCCCTCGACAACAAGTCGCTGCAGATGCTTGTGCACTGCTTGTCTGGTACAGCCGAATTTCTCCGATGCCAGCTTGACGATGTCCGACGGATGGGACTCAAGGTTCTCTATGATGAAGCGTCGGACTGCTTCCCCTCTCATGCGCACCGTGCTCATAAGCGCTCTTTTGTCAACCTCAGATCCAATAATTGTCAACCTCAATGCGCCGATTGTCAACCCTTGACGCCAAACCCGGCGCTGCGGGGGACGCACCGCAGCACCACTCCTGCGAGGTGCCCCCCCGTTACTCGTCGGTTCTGAAGGAACCTGTGTGGGCAGAATCGTAGGATGGGTCGTAGGGTGGGTTGAGCGTAGCGATACCCGCCGAAAGCGATACCCACCGAGCAAATTCATTTCATCAAAGTGATATTCATCAATCCAAGCGATAGTCATCTTTTACGTGTGGCGCTTCCACATACACCTATTGGCCGGGGGCAGCCCGGCAGCTACTCCCTTTTAGTTCCGGCGTAACGTGCTGCGCACATTAGCCTGCACTGAAACTGCGTTTTCTTTGCACGGCCAAGAAAAGGAAGCAAAAGAAGGCCGCCCCGCAGAACCGCCCCTCCGGGGTACCCTGCGTTACTCGAAGCGACGGGCGGCTGCGGAACTCGCCCGCTCAAAAAACATGAGCGGGCTCAGACAGTCCTCGCCGAAATCCCCCGTCCCTCCTGCGTTACTCGGCGGTTCCGAAGGGGACCCTTGTTGGGCAGGATCGTTGGATGGTCGTAGGGTGGGTGGAGCGTAGCGATACCCACCGAAAGCGATACCCATGCGTTCCACCGTTCTATTCGTCAAATTGACGGGACTTTTCCTGCCAATGGGATGTCTACTTCAAGCTTGCGCGATGCAGCCGCAAAAATGCCGGCGTAGAATATTGCTGACGAATGGAGGTTTCAGCCATGCCCGATACGCTTGAGGCACTTCAATCCCAGGTTCGCTCCTTGTCTCCCGAGGAACGAGCCAAGCTCGCGGACTTCCTGCTGAATTCGCTCCGTGACGTA